>JAGPVK010000003.1 GCA_018067055.1 Sphingomonadales bacterium
GTGGTGTGGGGGCAGTCATTTCCGGCAGATGGGCCTTGGTCCAGTGCGAGCGTTCGACGATATAATGACGGATATTCTCCACCTTTTCCGCGCTAAGCTGAGATCCGAAACCGACCATGCCAGCATGTTTCAACGCCCCGCCGATGACAACCGACGCCCAGGCTTCGGTGTCCGGCAATACGCCGCTCACCCTGAGGTCGGGCGTGAAGCCGTTGCCGATCGCGCTGTCGCCGTGACAGACCAGGCAATTGCGCCCGTACAGCGCCTTGCCGGCAGCAATCTGTTCTGGAGTTCCGGTTTGTACCGGCGGATCCCAGATCACTTCCCCTTTTTCGGGCAGCGCTGGCAAACTGGCTTTGCCGCCGAGTTTCAGCACCACCAGCCGGGGAATATTGGGCACCTGACGGGTCACCCCGCCAGCGACACCAGCGACCAGTGGAAAGGCACCGCCCTTGCTGGTCAGGAAAGCGATATATTGCTCGCCGTCGATCATATAGGTCGATGGCGCGCTGACGATACCCGACTGCATCGGCAGGCTCAGCAACTCCTTGCCCTTGTCTGCCGAATAAGCCTTGAAAAAGCCGGTGCTGGTGCCCTGGAACACCAGATTGCCTGCGGTCGTCATCGTGCCGCCGTTCCAGGCCGCCGGATAATCCACGCTCCATTCGACTTTGCCGGTCTTCGGATTGAACGCGACCAGCTTGCCGGTGGTTGCCGCGATCGCCGCCTTGTAGACATCCTTGTCGTCGGGCAGCTGGCCAATCGACCAGCCGATGCCGACGTTGAAGCCCAGCCGTTCGCGCTTCTTGTCAATCTCGGTGACCGGCACTTCATAGCCCTGCGGGATTTGCTGGGCGGGAATATAGACGAGGCCTGTCTTCGGATTGTAGCTCATCGGATGCCAGTTATGCGCACCGAGTGCGCCGGGAATGGCGATAAACGGTTTGCCGGTCTTGTAGAATCGCGCATCCGGATTTTCGATCGGTCGGCCGGTTTTCATGTCATAGCCCGAGGCCCAGTTGATTCCGTCGACAAACGGCTTGGCGCTGATCAGCGTGCCGTCGAGCCGGTCGATGACAAAGAAAAAGCCGTTTTTCGGCGCGTGATAGAGCACCTTGCGCATCTTGCCGTCGATTTGCAGTTCGGCCTGGATGATATGCTGGGTCGCGGTATAGTCCCAGCTTTCCGCCGGGGTTTCCTGATAATGCCAGAGATATTTGCCGGTATCGGGATTGACCGCAACGATCGAGGAGAGGAACAGATTGTCGCCTTCGCCGCCCGAGCGCAGCCCATGGTTCCACGGATTGCCGTTGCCAACGCCGAAATAGAGCTGGTCGAGATCCTCGTCATAGACGATGCTGTCCCAGACCGTGCCGCCGCCGCCGGATTCACGCCAGTTGCCGCCGTCGCCCCAGGTGGCATTGGCCGCCTTGGCGAAAATCTCGTCGCTGGCCGCGCCATCCGGCTTTCCTTCCGGATTGGGCACGGTGTAGAAGCGCCATTTCAGGTTGCCGTCGCGCGTGTCATAGGCCGAGACATAGCCGCGCACGCCGAATTCGGCGCCGCCATTGCCGATGATCACCATATTCTTGACCACCCGCGGAGCGCCGGTGATGGTATAGGGCTTGCTGTTGTCGGTGGTCTGGGTTTCCCACAGGCGCGCGCCGGTATTGGCGTCGAGCGCGATCAGCCGGCCATCGATGGTGCCGAAAAACAGCTTGCCGCGATTGATCGCGACACCGCGGTTGACGACATCGCAACAGGCATCGACCGCCTTGGCGCCGTCGACCGCCGGATCATAGGACCACAGCTCCTCGCCAGTCTTGGCATCATAAGCGAAGACCTTCGACCAGGCGGTCGAGATATAGAGCTTGCCGTCGACCTCGATCGGAGTCGCTTCCTGACCACGGGCGTCGGGCAGGTCCTTGAACCAGGCGATGCCGAGGGTGCTGACATTGCTGTCGTTGATCTGGGTCAGCGGGCTGTGCCGCTGTTCCTTGGCATCAAAGCCGATATTGCTCCAGTCCGCCTCCACCGCCGCATCGGTCGTTTCCGGCGCGCTGGTCTGGCTTTCGCAAGCCACCAGCATCAATGGAGCCAATAAAAATCCCAGCCTGCGCATCACCCGTCTCCCAAAAATCTGCCGGATGGTCAGCCATCCGTGCAATTTAACTGACTAGCTAAATTTGGGGCGAGAGGTCAAGGATTATAGGTGAGGGGGGATCGGTGCCGCTCGCGCGATCGGCTCGTCGCACGGCCCGCTCGGGTCGTCCACAGAACCGGCCGGGACCGCGATCATGTTCATCGGGGAGACAGGGTGACCTGACCAGTCGGGAGCTTCAGATGTTCCCCCGCGGCCCCTGGGCCGCTCCATCATCGTGCCGAGAACCGAAAGGAAAACCGACAGGCGGCACATTATCACCGGTCCGGCCGGCGGAAAAACCGTGAACCGGCAGCACCGGATTATCGACTGAAGGAGATTGAAACATGAACATGCATTCCACCACCAGCAGGATCAGCATCCTGATCGCGACAGCGGCGATGGCAGCACCAGCCAGCCTTTCCGCGCAGCAGAACACGGACGAGAATATCGTCGTCTCGGGACAGCAGGAAGCGGCGGCCATCCATGATGTCGCGCTGGCCGATGCGCCGAAAGGCCCGGAGATCGAAGGCATCATCTCTGCCCGCAGCAACAACCGCCTGCAGGTCACCGCCGACGATGGCAACCGCACGGTGATTGCCTTCACCGACGCCACCGAGATCAAGGCCAGCAAGGGCCTGTTCGGCCTCGGCCGCAAACAGCTCGCCACCGACGCGCTGCTCAACGGACTGCCGGTCAGTGTCGATACGGTGGAGATCGGCGGCGAACTGGTCGCCAGCCGGATCAATCTGCGCAACAGCGATCTCAAGACCGCCAATATGATCCACAACGGCACCGCCCAGGGCTTTGCCGAACAGACCGCCGCGACCGAGGCACTGCGCAGCCGCGTCGGCGATATCGACCAGTATAACGTCAAGGGCACGACCAATGTGAACTTCGACACCGGCAAGGCGATGCTGTCCGAACGCGGCAAGGCCGATCTGTGCGCCACCGCACAGGCGGCGGAGACGATGGACAATGCCATGCTGCTGGTCGTCGGCTACACCGATTCCACCGGCGACTATGAATATAACCAGCAACTGAGCGAAAAGCGGGCTGGCCGCGTGGTCAATTATATTCAGCAGAACTGCGGCTGGAAGCCCTATCGCATGCTGACCCCCACCGGCATGGCCGAAGCCGATCCGCTGGCCAGCAACGACACCGCCACCGGCAAGGCGCAGAACCGCCGCGTCGCCGTGAATATCCTGGTCAGCAAGGGCCTCGACGGCCTTTAAGCGCCTGAATCAAGCGGGGCGGGTGTAATGCCCGCCCCGAAATCCCAAAATGCCGACGCCCGGTCAGCGCGGCTTCTTGGCGATCGTCGCGTTGAAATCCGGGTCCTTCTTCGCCACCCAGTCGACAAATTTGCGCACCGCCGGATCGGCGAGCAGCCCCTCGACATCCATGCCGTGGCGCTGCAGCTCGCTGTTGCTGAACTGGGTGATCAGCATCTTCTGGCAGATCGGATGCATCGGCACAGTATCGCGCCCGCCCCGGCTTTTCGGTATCGGGTGATGCCAGACAATGGTCTC
>JAGPVK010000037.1 GCA_018067055.1 Sphingomonadales bacterium
TGTGGCGCGCGCGCCAGTGATTGACCACATGTTTGGCGACACAGAAATGACCGCGCAAGTGGACATGCATGGTTGCATCCCATTCCTCAACCGTGGCCGAAACAAACATGCGATCGCGGACGATCCCTGCATTGTTGACGACAATGTCGACTTGACCGAAAGCATCAATCCCGGCGGCGACAAGCCGTCCGGCACCATCCCAGTCGGCGACGTCTTCACCATTGGCGATGGCTTGTCCGCCCGCCGCGTGAATTTCATCGACCACCTGTTGCGCCGGCGAGGCATCGGTGCCTTCACCATCCAGCGAGGTGCCAATATCGTTGACGACGACCCGGGCGCCTTCGGCAGCAAAGGCCAGCGCATATTCGCGGCCCAGCCCCCGACCGGCACCGGTAATGACAACAACACGGCCGTTACAGATCCCTGTCATTGGTTACAGCCTTTCGATGATGGTGACATTTGCCAGGCCGCCGCCCTCGCACATGGTTTGCAGGCCATAGCGACCGCCGCTGCGTTCCAGTTCATAGAGCAGAGTTGTCATCAGCTTCGCGCCGGTTGCGCCCAGCGGGTGACCCAGAGCGATGGCGCCGCCATTGACGTTGACCCGCGCCGGATCAGCCTTGAGGTCCTTGATCCAGGCGAGAGCGACACTGGCAAAGGCTTCGTTTATTTCGACGAGATCGATATCATTGAGGGTGAGGCCGGCCTTATCCAGCGCAAAGCGGGTCGCCGGGATCGGCGCGGTCAGCATCATGATCGGATTGTCTCCGCGGACCGACAGGTGATGGATCCGGGCACGCGGTTTCAGCCCGTGGTCGCGTACTGCCTGTTCGCTGGCAATCAGGACAGCGGCAGATGCATCGGCAATCTGGCTGGAAACGCCAGCGGTAATGAAACCACCCTCGCGCACCGGATTAAGACCGGCCAATCCTTCAGGGGTCGTGTTGCGCCGCACGGTTTCGTCCATTGCAAATTCGCCGACCGGAGTGATCTGGCTGGCGAAGCGACCGCTATCGATTGCCGCTGCTGCGCGTCGATTGCTTTCGGCGGCGAATATTTCCATATCCTCGCGACTGATGTCCCATTTCTCGGCAATTTGTTCCGCTGCATAGATCTGGTTTATCTCTTCGTCGCCGTAACGCGCAGCCCATCCCGGCGAGTGGGAAAAAGGCGTGGGATAGCCATAGGTCTGGCCAGCATACATGGCCGCTGAAATCGGAATGGCGTTCATATTCTGGACGCCGCCGGCAAGCACCAGATCCTGCGTGCCGGACATTACCCCTTGTGCGGCAAAATGGATCGCTTGCTGGGACGAGCCGCATTGGCGGTCGATGGTGACGCCGGGGACTTCCTCCGGGTAGCCGGCGGTGAGCCAGCAACTGCGGCCGATATTCCCGGCCTGCGGTCCGATGGCATCGACACAGCCCCACACGACGTCATCCACGGCTGCCGGGTCAATGCCGGTCCGCTCAACTGCCGACCGGATCGGTATCGCCCCCAGGTCGGCCGGGTGCCATTCCGCGAGGCTACCCTTTTTGCGTCCGGTAGGAGTTCGAATTGCATCAATGATATAGGCTTCGGCCATGTGATTACTCTTTGCTGAAAATGTTGGAATGGTTGGTTTCGAGTGCGCCGGTGAAAACACCGGCTTCGATCCGCCGGATGTGAAAGGCGCGATCGCCCCATGCCCCGGCCAGCGCCCATGCGCGCTTCATCCAGAAGTGGAGATCGACTTCATAAGTATAGCCCATTGCGCCATGGACCTGGATCGCCGTTTCGCCAGCCAGCATCGCTGCATCTGTTGTCGCGACTTTGGCGTGGCTGATATGCAAGGCTGCGCGGCCATGATTATTTTCCAGCGCATAAGCCGCCCGCAACAGAACCGGTCGGGCAAATTCAATCTTGACCGCAACCGATGCCAGATGATGTTTGATCGCCTGAAACTTCCCGATTGGCTGTCCAAACTGGACACGCTGATTGGCATAGTCGGTGGCCAGCGAGAGAATATGCTCGGAAATGCCGAGCAATTGCGCGGCGGTAATAAGCGCGGCGCGATCAAGCAGATCGTCGGAACCAGAGGTCTCATCGCTGGCGAACAGGCGGCGGAGTGGGTCAACACTTTCCAGCGGGGTCGCGCTTTCAGTGTGCGTGCCGCCGAGCACAAGCCCGGCCTGATCGAGATCGGCTATCCACGGATTCACATTATGAGCGAGCGCGACTTTCAGCTTGCCCGTTGCAATTTCTGATTGTTGCTCGGCCGAAGTCAAAGGTGCTGCTATCAGCGCGGTATCGGCAAGCGGTTCCGAGACATTGGCCCGCCCGAGTTCGATCGCCACCAGCGCGGCCTCCACCAGTCCCAGGCCCAGTCCTCCGCAATCCTCCGGCACCAATATTCCGGTTAGCCCCATGTCCACCAGCCCGTCCCAGATGGCGGGATCACGGCTGTCACCGGCGTCGAGCCGACGCAGCAGAGCGGCGTCATGTTCTGCCGTGAGATAGTCGCGCACGGCATTTTGCAGTTCGAGCTGGTCCTGGGTTAAACGAAAATCCATCACCAGCTCCTATCGCGGCAGGCCGAGCAGACGCTCGGCGACAATGTTGCGTTGGATCTCGTTGGAGCCGGCATAAATCGGGCCGGATAAAGAGAATATATAGCCCTCCAGCCAGGCATTGGCTTCTCCGTCATCGAGCGTCCGCAATTCAGCAGCGGCACCCAACAGGCTCATCGCCGCGCGATGCTGTGCCCGGTCCATCTCGGACCAGAAAATCTTGTTGAGGCTTGCCTCAGCGCCGATCTTGCGCCCGGCCATGACCTGCGCTGCCACGGAATAAGTGTTGAGCGCATAGGCCTCTGCATCCATCCATGCCTGCAGAACGGCGTCACGGGCTTGGGGCGATGCCGTCTGGCTGTGCTGGTCATATAGCTGGACAAGCCGCTTTGCGGTTGCCTGAAAACGCGCTGGGGACCGCAGCATCAGGCCGCGTTCGAATCCAGCGGTTGCCATGGCAACTTTCCAGCCTTCGCCTTCGTCTGCCAGCCGGTTCTCGACTGGGACGCGGACATCGTCGAAAAAGATTTCGGCAAAGCCGGTTTCGCCGTGCAGCTGACGGATCGGTCGGACGGTCACGCCGGGCGTGTCGAGTGGCAGCAGGATGAAGGTCAGGCCGTGGTGTCGGCTGCTTTCACCATCGGTGCGGAAAAGACCGAAACACCAGTCGGCAAAAGCAGCGCGACTGGACCAGGTTTTTTGACCGTTGATCACATAATGATCGCCATCCCGAACCGCGCGCGAACGAATTGCCGCCATGTCCGATCCAGCGTCGGGTTCCGACCATGCTTGCGCCCACATGATCTCACCGTGCGCCATCGGCGTCAGGAAGCGGGCTTTCTGTTCGTCTGTTCCATACTCAATGATCGTCGGGCCGAGCAGGAATATGCCATTCTGGTTGGCACGATTTGGTGCACCCGCAGCCCAATATTCTTCTTCGAATATAAGCCATTGGATCAGGTCGAGGCCGCGACCACCATAAGCCTCCGGCCAGGTGACCATGCCCCAATTTCCCGAAGCCAGCTTGCGTTCCCATAGAACATGTTGATCAAAACCTTCCCGGCCTTCGAGCGTTTTGAGGGACTGTGAAGGGACGTTCGCGGCCATCCACGCGCGCACTTCGGCCCGGAAAGCCTGTTGCTCCGGGGTATAGTTCAACTCCATCAGAATTTCGCCGCCTTGCCGGTTTCGACAAATGCGTCACGGGCTTTTTGCGAGTCCGCGTGCATGTACATTTCCAATGTGAAACCCTGTTCCCAGCGATAGCCGCGGTCGACATCGCGTGCTTCAAGGCCGTTGAGAGCCTCTTTGGCGATGACCAGCGACTTGCGGCTTTTTGCCGCGATAACCGCGCAAAACTGGCGCGCTTCGGCGATGAGTTCGTCGGACGTCACCACTTTTTCTACGGCGCCCAGACGATAGGCTTCCGCGGCCGAAATTTTTCCGCCGGTAAAGAAAGCTGCGCGCACCTTTTGCAGTGGCAGCATGCGTGACAAATGGCTTGCTCCGCCCATTGCACCGCGATCGACTTCGGGCAGCGAAAAATAGGCGTCGTCGCTGGCAAAAATCGTGTCGGAAGCACCGCAGATCCCGATTCCACCGCCGATGACAAAGCTATGGACCGCAGTCACGACCGGTATCTCGCAGTCTCGAATGGCTTTGAACGTCAGATAATTGCCGCGATTGAGCAATGTGATGCGTTCCGGATGCGCCTGCATTTCCTTGATATCGACGCCGCCGCAAAAGCCGCGGCCTTCCGCCCGGATAAGCAGAACATTGACGTCGTCCCGCCGCCCGGTTTCCGCGATCAATGCGGGCAGGGCATTCCAGTCCTCGCTGTCCAGAGCATTGACCGGCGGGCGATGGATCACGATTTCGCCAATCTGGCCTTCGACGGTGACGGTGAAATTTTTCATGCGGCCTCCTGCATCGCTGACGGGTTGCCCTTGACCACATTGGCGCGGATATTGTGGGGATCGAGCTGATCGATGATTGCCAGTTCATCGCTGGTCGGCAGGGGCGTGGTGGCCAGATCGTCAGCCACTTGCAGCGCAAATCCGGTCGCCGCCTTTACCTGTTCCAGGGTCACGCCTGGATGAAGGGATATGATTCTGATCGCGTTTTCGGTGCCGCCAAAGTCCATGACACACAGGTTGGTAACAATCAGCCGCAGGTCGACGTCATTGAAGTTGGCACCCGGCAGACGACGAGCCGGATTATAGCCGACACTGGATACGAAATCGACTTCGCCTTCGACAAAGACGCGTGGCGAATGGGCGGGGATGAACATCGAATTCGGATGATGGATGCTGTTGCCCGGAAAACCGCGCGCACCCAGCATCTGTACCTTGGGTTTGGCATAAGTGCCGCCCAGACAGGAAAGGTTCGTTTGCCCATATTGATCAATCTGGGTCGGCGTAACCATCGCATGACGCCGTCCGGACCAGACGGCAGCATCGAAAAAGCGCGAAAATGGCAGATAGCCGGTGCCATGGCCGTGAGCATGATCGCGCGGTCCGATGGGGACGGGATCCTCGACCAGAAAAGCTTCGCCATCCGTCATCGCAAGTTCGGGTGTGTGGGTCGACATGGCAAGGCTGGCCGCAAGCCGGGGGACCGGTCCGACGCCGGTCGCAATAATTTCTCCGCCGTCGCGCCATGCCTCGGAACAGGCAGTGATAAGCAATTCAGCAAGTGTGGGTGCACTCATAGGATAAAAGTCCTCAAAAAATCGGAAGTGGCAATTTGGCCAATTGCTCGACGCCGCCAGCTCTCTCGAGATAACCGGTCTCGTCATCACCGATGACATCGCTGAGATATCGGGCCCAGCCGTCTTCCTCGGACGCGCTGGCGACATATTTGCGCAGGGCATCGATGTCCCAGCCATAATTTGGCGGCAGCGATGTCGGGTGCGCACCCATTGGAGCAGCAATGACGCCGCTGATGAACATGCGCTCGACAAAATTCGTGCGTGCCGTTTCCGCGTCTACAATCTCGATCCGGCCCACCACTTCTTCTGCGGAAACAAAGGTTTCCGTTGCGGCACGGGCGAACCATTCATCATAATAATAGTCGGGGCCAAATCCCTGAATATTGCCGCGAGGATCTGCCCGCTGCACATGGAGAAGCGCTGCATCCAGCTTGATTGCGGGCATGGCCAGCAGCACTTCCTGATCGGCATAGGGAGAGGTTATCGTTTCGAAGCCGCCATGGGTGAACACATCGGTTCCCAGACCAACCCGCGTGGGCAAAAAGGGGAGGCGCATGGCCGCCGCCTTGAGCCCCCATTGCAACATGCCTTCGTCAAGTTCGAGAATGTCGAGATTGCCCGCTTCGCGCACCTTGCGGAAATATGGCTCGAGCGGAATCACATCGAGCGATACAAATCCGAAGATCAGCTTGCGTACTTTGCCCGATGCACACAGCATGCCGGCATCGGGACCGCCATAAGTCACAATTGTCAGGTCACGGAGGTCGGAGCGGATGATTTCACGGACAAGCGACATTGGCTTGCGCCGCGGTCCCCAACCGCCAATACCGATTGTCATGCCGTCTTCCAAACGGTCTATGAAGCCACCTAATTCGAGTAATTTGTCCATCTGTTTCCAACTGCGCGTGGCGCTTGATCCCAATATTGCTACTGTTATTGGGCTGGAGCGGATTGGTCACAATCACCATTTGGGGAGTGACGTCTGGCCAATAATGACGATCATTCCCATTGAAGCGAAAGAGATTGAATATGGATGATAAGGACAGTCGTGTTGCACTAGTGACAGGCGGTACACGGGGGCTGGGCCGGGCTATTGCTGAGCGGCTGTTGAATGACGGTTGGGCAGTCGTGGTCTGCGGCCGCAAGATACCCGATACGCCGGTTTCCGCGGACAATAAGATCGCCCATTCGGTTGTCGCCGATGTTCGCGATCCGGAATCGGTCGCGACCCTCGTCGCAGAGACGGTCGCGCGATTTGGTCGTCTTGATCTTCTGGTCAACAACGCCGGCGGCTCGCCCAAGGTGGATGTTGCCGAAGCATCGCCCCGGTTGATGGAACGCATCATTGCGCTCAATCTTTTGGGGCCGCTGTTTGTGTCGCAGGCGGCATATCCGCATCTGCGCAAGGCGGGCGGGTCGATCGTCAATATCGCCAGCGTATCGGGTGTTCGCGCGTCGCCGGGGACCACCGCTTATGGTGCGGCGAAGGCCGGCCTGATCAGCGCCACGACCAGTCTCGCGATGGAATGGGGGCCTGAGGTCCGAGTTAATGCCATTGTCGTCGGCCTGGTCGATGATCCCGATCAGGTTGAACATTATGGCGGCAATGAGGGCGTTGCACGGATCGCTGCTGGCATTCCGATGAAACGCCTGATGCGCGGGCCCGATCTGGCTTCGATGGTCACCTGGCTGGCTTCACCCGACGCGGGATATGTGAGCGGGGCTTGCGTGGAATTGCATGGCGGCGGCGAACCACCTGCCTTTTTGAGCCTCGGCCGCGATTAACATCGTCGGCAATTGTTTGACGAGCTGGCCAAGCGAACAATTTCGGATAAAGGTCGATGTATATTAGCATATATATACAGAGAAATTGGTGTATATGGCATGTTTGCGTTATATGGGCGGGAACAAAGCAAATATGTCTACGAAAAGCCTTGAGCTGACTGACTCGCTGTTGAAGCTGCTTTATGGCGGACCGCTCGAGCCGGTGCCCTGGCGCGGGTTTTTGAAGGCACTGACCGCCCATATCGGCTGCGACAACGCCGCCATCACCTTGCAACTCAGCCGTGAGGGGCTCGCGCCGATGCTGATCTGGGGAGAGAACCCGGCGATTGATCTTGATCTGGCCCGTGATATCGGCAGTCGTCATGCCGCGATCGGCCATATGGACATGTTGCGCAATGCGCTTGAACAATCCGGTGACATATTGCTGCTGCATGAAGTGACCAGCCGCGAAGCCTTGCTGGAAGACGAATTTTATCAGACCGTGTTGCTGCCTTATGGAGTGGAACAGGCCTTGGGCATGCATGTGCGCGAGCCGGGCGGCCTGGAGTGTAACATTGGTCTGACCAGTTCGGACAAGGGATTGCAATTTGGCAAGCCACACAAAAAATTCATGGCTGAGCTGCGGCCCCATGTCATCCAGGCGCTGGAAATATTCGCCCGCATTTATCGCGACGAATCCGAAATTGATGTGCTCACGGACACGCTCGACCGTCTGACCATCGGTACTTTCATGATCGACGGGCGAGGCAAGCTGTTGCGTACCAACGGTGCGGCCGGCGAATTGATGGAACGAGGCGAAACATTCCATATATTTGATGGACGGTTGATGCTCAACGGCCGTTCGGACTCCGGCCGGTTTCGCCAGTCGATCGAGCAAGCGCTGGCGGCGCGCATTTCAAACCACAAGAATGACAAGAATGATTATGTTCGGGCCTTCCGTTGTATCGACAATGGCAACGAAAATCTGGGCGTGCTTGTACGTTCGATCCCGAGAGACCGGCTCTCACCGGCTGATCTGGGTGCGGCTGTTGTTGTCTATGTCACCGATGCCGGGCGCACCGGATCGTTCAAGCAACTGATCGCGACCTTGTTCGATCTGTCGCCGTCGGAAGCCAATCTTGCGGCGCTGTTGACCGAGGGGCTTACACTCGCAGAAGCGGCGCGCGAGACCGGACTGACCGAGAGTACGGTCCGCAGCTATTCGAAGAAGATTTTCGCGAAATTGGGCGTCAGCCGCCAGACCGATCTGGTGCGGCTGATCCTGCGCAGTGTTGCGATGCTGGGTTGAACCGGTCCCGCTGATATCCTGCAATCAGTTGATGGATATCTCCAAAAATATGCTAAAAAGATGATAAAATACGATACTAACGACAATTTGCGTAGATATACTAATAAAAATGTACGCAATATTGACTTTTCGGATGCGTGCGAATATGGATTCGCATGCATTTGGGAGAATAGCAATGCGTCAACCGGTCCTTGGCTTTGCCAGAAGATTAAGAAAGTTGGATCGGTCGATCCGCAGGGTGAACTATGTCCATCGTTGAGGATCCGCTGCTGTGCGGCTTTCGCGCAGCCATGCGGCGCCTAGCTTCGTCTGTCGCCATTGTTGCTGCACGAGGTGAAGCGGGGCCGGTTGGTATAGCCGCGACGTCAATCACCTCGCTAACGATGGACCCGCCATCTATCCTGGTATGCGTTAACCGGGCGAGCTCGCTTCATGCATGTCTTGCCATTGATGCACCGCTTTCCATCAATCTGCTATCAAGAGATCAGGTTGAAGTGTCGGCGGCATTCGGGGGAGGCGTTCAAAATCCGCAACGGTTCGAAGTCGGCTTGTGGGGCAATGGCGAATATCGCCTCCCCATGTTGAAGGATGCGCAGGCCAATTTATGTTGCGTCGTCGATCGTCTTGTCGAATATGGAACACACACTATTGTCATTGCGCAAGTAGAGTCAGTGGCCTGCTGTAATGCGGTGAATCCCCTTATTTATCAGGACGGGGTTTATCTCTAAATGAGGGGGAACATGCCTGCGTTAGCTCGCAAATCGTTACAATTGTGGGATTGCGCTTCCCGCGCTCCAGTTTACTGACATATTGCTGAGATAGCCCGGATAGCTCGCTGAGCATTTCCTGCGTCAGCCCTTTTTTCCTTCGCGAAGTAATGGCGATCGGCAGTAGACGTGTTTCTCGCCGCTCTTTCATGGTTGCAAATTTCACTGAGGCCCCAAGCGCATCGCACTATCCGGCCGGATCCACTCCCCGTTCAGCCTCGGATTGCGAATTATGTGCTCAACCAACATTGCAAATTCTTCTGGTCGTCCGACACGAGCGGGGTGCGGGATTTGCGACCCCAGGCTATGGTTTTTTTGGATTGGGAACATCATCCAGCATCGGTGTGTCAAATGGACCCGGTGCAATGCACATTGCTCGAATGAAATACGGCGCCAGATCCTGAGCAAGGGGAAGGGTCATGGCCGCAACGACTCCCTTGGACGCAGCATAGGCTACAAGTCCCCCTCTGCCGATCGAATGCTGCAATAGATGATGTGTTTATGGTGACGCCGGTCTCTTCATCGACCGGATCAACACCACGCAGTCTGTGTGCAAAACGGGACGTAGTGACAAAAGTGCTAAGGCTCGCGAATATCCATCCGACTTGGAAGACACCCCATCTCGTCACGCTGATCACCGGCTTGTTGGTTGCGGTGGCAGCCGCATTTCTACCGGTTGGGCAGCTGGCGGATATATCCAATTCGGGGACC
>JAGPVK010000039.1 GCA_018067055.1 Sphingomonadales bacterium
CATCACTGGCTTCGGCCGCAATCTTTCTTATGGCCGATCTATTCTCCCCCAGATCAAATGGCATGAAGGTGATCTCAGTCGCTATTGCGACCCACAAAGCTGGTCGAGCATCCTTCGAAATATCGATATTGTAATCAATGCGAGCGGCATTCTGCAATCCGGTCCAAGTGACGACGTGAATATCACGCAGACCAAGGCCATAATCGCACTGATCGAAGCATCCGAAAGTTCAGGCACCTCGCAGTTCATCCAGATTTCAGCCTGCGGCGCGTCAATTGATGCGGCTCATGATTTCATGCAAAGCAAGGGCCGAACTGATCTCCGGCTCGGTGAATCGCCGATCAATGCAACAATACTGCGTCCCGGACTGGTGATCGGTAGAAACAGCTACGGTGGCACCGAACTGATCCGCATGATTGCCGCCATGCCCTTTTTCGCACCACAATTGAACGGCTTTGGGCATATTCAATGCGTCGCCCTTTCCGACGTGGTCGAAGCGGTCGAAAGGGCTATCGACCAACCGGCGGCGCTATCCGGCTCTTATGATCTTGTGGAAGCCGAGGCCCGGCCAGTCGATCAGATCATTGCGCAGCACCGAAAATGGCTCGGATTTGATAACACAGGCTGGCAGTTTCCAGTCGGACGGAATTTAACGGGTTTCGCCGCTTGGGGGTCCGATATACTGGGGTGGTTCGGCTGGCGCTCGCCTATGCGCAGCAACACCATCCAATCCCTGAGAGACGGGGTGCAAGGCGATGCCGGTCAAGCGGCTATCATCTTAGGACGGCCAGCGATCAAGCTGGAACAGATTCTAAACGGTTTTCCAGCAGGCAAACAGGACCGCATACATGCACAATTAATGCTCGGACTGCCGCTGTTTCTGGCAATGCTCATTTTTCTCTGGCTGGGTTCGGGCCTGCTGGGAATATGGAAGGCTGATGAAGCGGCGGCACTGCTGGGGCGGACTTCCCTCTCACCCGTGATCGCATTGGCGATGGTCTGGGGAGGAGCAATTGCCGATCTGGCTCTAGGGTTCGGTCTGATTTTTCGCAAGTCCGTGCGAGCAGCGCTGGCCGGAACCATTGCAATGTCTCTCGCCTATCTAGTCGGCGGCACCATCTTAACGCCACTGCTCTGGCTTGATCCTTTGGCGCCACTGATCAAGGCCCTCGCGTCCATCGGGCTTTCCATGACCTGTCTGATCGCGCTGGACAAGCGATGACCGACCTGCTGCTCTTCGCCCAGTGGCTGCATATTATCGGTGCAACCATATTGATCGGGACCGGTGCGGGCATCGCTTTCTTCATGCTGATGGCCCATCGCACCGATGATCCGAAACTGATTGCCCATGTAGCCGAAACCGTGGTTGTTGCAGATTTCCTGTTCACCGCTCTGGCGGTGATCGTTCAACCGATCACCGGATTCTGGCTGGCCTATCTGATCGGTTGGCCGATCATGACACCCTGGATCATCTGGTCGCTAGCGCTATATATTTTCATTGGACTGTGCTGGCTTCCTGTAGTCTGGATACAAGTTCGCCTGCGAAACTTGGCCCGGCAAGCCGTCCGCAGGGACTCGGCGCTGCCACCGGAATATTACCGGCTGTACAAGGTCTGGTTTGCGCTTGGCATTCCCGCCTTTGCAGCTATTTTGTTAATTGTCTGGCTGATGCTCGCCAAATCTGTTTTTTGACTATAGGACAGGGCTATGACACCCAAAGATATTGAACTCGCGCAAAAACTCGCCGAAGCAGCAGCGGAAGCGATCCGGCCATTTTTCCGCGCCAAATTCGATCAGGAAAGCAAGGATGATTCCACCCCGGTAACCGAAGCGGACCGTGCGGCAGAAGCGGCGATGCGGACGATCATCGAAGCCGAACGGCCGGACGATGGTATCATCGGCGAGGAATATGGCACCCGCAACGAGGGCGCGTCGCGGCAATGGGTGCTCGATCCGATTGACGGCACCACCAGTTTCATCGCCGGTCGGCCGATATTCGGCACCTTGATCGCGCTGATGCAGGAAGGCTTTCCGCTGATCGGGATTATCGACCAGCCAATTGCCAGAGAGCGCTGGATCGGCGTGGTCGGTCGCCCGACAATATTCAACGGACAGCCAGCGAAGTCCTCGCGTTGCCGGGAGCTGAAGGACGCGGTCCTCGCCACCACCTCCCCGCATCTTTTCGACGAGCATGATGCCGAGCATTTCATGGGACTGGCCAGCAAGGTCGCACCGCGCAAGATCATCTATGGCGGCGATTGCTATAATTACGGCCTGGTCGCCAGCGGCCATGTCGATGTGGTCTGCGAAGCGGGCTTGAAACTGCACGATTTTGCCGCCCTCGCGCCGATCATCGAGGGCGCCGGGGGCATGATGTGCGACTGGAACGGCGAACCATTGCACGCAGAATCAGACGGCCATGTGCTGGCGATCGGTGATCATGCACGGGTGGATGATGTGCTGGAGGCGATTGCCTGCCATCATTGATCGGACCCAGGAAGGACTAGTCAATGACCAAATCGGATCACTGGAACCGGGTTTATGATGAAAAAGCACACGAGGACGTCAGCTGGTTCCAGTCACATCCCTGGGTTTCCCTAGCTGCAATTGATCGGCATGTGGCAAGAACCGAGGATGCGTTTATCGACATCGGCGGCGGAGAATCACTGTTAATTGATCATCTCGCCGCGCGCGGCTGGACGGATTTGACCGTTCTCGACATTTCAGCCTCCGCGCTCGCGGTCGCGAAACAGCGGATTGGCGCGCAGGCAGCAACTATGGAATGGATAATTGCCGATATTACCCGCTGGCAACCCGAGCGCCAATATGATGTTTGGCACGACAGAGCGGTTTTCCATTTTCTCACGGAGCGAAATCAGCGCAGCGCTTATCGTCGCGCCATCCTGAAAGGCACGCGAACCGGCAGCATTGTCATCATGGCTACATTTGCACCCGACGGTCCGGAACAGTGCAGCGGACTAGCGGTGGAACGCTATGATTCCAAGGCTCTGTCCATCGAGTTGGGTAGCAGTTTTATCTTGCTTGAGGACTGGCGCGAATTGCATGAAACGCCCTGGGGATCGAGGCAGAACTTCAACTGGTGCGTATTTAGACGAGCGTGAACGACGATATCACTTCAATTGGCCTTGCTTTCCCGCCGAATCCTGTTAATGCGCCCCTTCCGAAGTGACGCTCTGGCCAGTGTTGGGCTGCCACAAGTGTCCGTAACGGTACCATCTAGAGGAGACCAAAATGCCCAAGTTGAAGACCAAAAGTGGTGTGAAGAAACGCTTCAAGATCACCGCAACCGGTAAGGTCAAGCACGGCGTAGCCGGCAAACGCCACCGTTTGATGAGCCATAACAGCAAATATATCCGCCAGAACCGCGGCACCAAGAAATTGTGTGATGCGGATGCTCGGACAGTCAAGAAATGGGCGCCATACGGCCTGGGTTAATTCCCGCCGCAGCGACATTCAAACTTACAGGATATAGAATATGGCACGTGTAAAACGGGGTACGACCACTCGTACAAAACATAAGAGATTATTGGTTCAGGCGAAGGGCTATTACGGCCGTCGCAAGAATACCATCCGCATCGCGCGGCAGGCCGTCGAAAAAGCCGGTCAATATGCCTATCGCGATCGTAAAGTTAAGAAGCGCGCTTTCCGTGCGATCTGGATCCAGCGGATCAACGCTGCGGTTCGCGCCGAAGGCATGACCTATGGTGTCTTCATCCATGGCACAAAGCTGGCCGGGATTGAACTCGACCGGAAAGTGATGGCCGACCTGGCGATGAATGAACCCGCAGTATTTAGCGGCATCATCAAACAGGCGCAGGATGCTCTGGCGAAAGCTTAAGCATTTTCAGAAATTCAAAGAAGCGCCGGAGAGCAATCTCGCGGCGCTTTTTTATTGGGTTTTTCGCATTGGGTTTTATGCATTGGGTTTTATGCAGGGCTTGCTAGACGGGCAGCGATTAAAAACGGGACAATATGATGAGCGACATCGAGGCGATCAGGGACAAATATCTGGAGCAGATTGACGCTGTATCCGATGGCGACGCGCTGGAGGCGATCCGCCTGGCTGCGCTCGGCAAGAAGGGCGAGATTTCGCTGCTGCTGAAAACCCTGGGCCAGATGACGCCGGAACAGCGTCAGGAGCAAGGCCCGAAGATCAACGGCATGCGGCAAGCGGTCGCTGATGCCCTGACATCCCGCAAGGAGGCGATGGAGACAGCGGCTCTGGATGCCAAGCTGGCCACCGAAAAACTCGATCTAACCTTGCCGGCACCGGCTGCACCGAAGGGCAGTATCCACCCGGTCAGCCAAGTGATGGACGAACTGGCCGAAATATTCGCCGATCTCGGCTTCTCGGTCGCCACCGGTCCTGAAATCGAGGATGACTGGCATAATTTCACCGCGCTCAATATTCCGGACACCCATCCGGCGCGGGCAATGCACGACACTTTCTATTTTCCGCAGACCGATGAAGCCGGCATGGCCAAACTGCTGCGCACCCATACCTCGCCGGTCCAGATCCGCACGATGATGGACGTCGCGAAACAAACCGATGGTGCCGGCGAACCGATCTACCTTATCGCGCCGGGCCGCACCTATCGCAGCGACAGCGATGCTACCCACACCCCTATGTTTCATCAAGTCGAGGGGCTGGTGATCGACAAGAATATCCATATGGGCCATCTCAAATGGACGCTGGAGACCTTCGTCCGCGCCTTTTTCGAGCGTGACGATATCGAGCTGCGCCTGCGCCCGAGCTATTTCCCGTTCACCGAACCAAGCGCCGAAGTCGATGTCGGCTTCAGCGTCGAGCAGGGCCGCCGCATCATCGGCGGTGACCCGCGGGGCGAAAATGGCGGCTGGATGGAGATCCTCGGCTCCGGCATGGTCCATCCCAACGTCATTCGCAATTGCGGGCTGGATCCGGATGTCTGGCAGGGCTTTGCCTTTGGCTGCGGCATCGACCGGCTGGCGATGCTGAAATATGGCATGGACGATCTGCGCGCCTTCTTCGACGGCGATCTGCGCTGGGCCGACCATTACGGATTTGACGCGCTCGACGTGCCCACCTTGAGCGGAGGAGTCGGCGCATGAAATTCTCCCTTTCTTGGCTCAAGGCCCATCTCGACACTGATGCCTGTGCGACCGAAATTGCTGAAAAACTGACCAGCATTGGCTTGGAAATCGAAGGGATGGAAAATCCCGCCGATGCGCTGAGACCCTTTCGCGTGGCGAAAGTGCTTGAAGCGGGGCCGCATCCCAATGCCGACAAGTTGCAATTGCTTAAAGTTGCTGATGGTGCGGCGGAACCGTGGCAGGTGGTGTGCGGGGCGCCCAATGCGAAAGCCGGGATGATCGGCGTGTTCGGGCCTCCGGGCACCTATATTCCGGGCAGCGATTTCACGCTGAAACCCGCAAAAATCCGGGATGTCGAGAGTTTCGGCATGATGTGCAGCTATCGCGAGCTGGAGCTCGGCGATGATCATGACGGGATCATCGAATTGCCGGAAAGTGCGGCCAGTGAAGTTGGCACCAGCTATGCCGATTATGCAAAGCTCGACGATCCGGTGTTCGATGTGTCGATCACCCCCAATCGTCAGGATTGCATGGGCGTCCGCGGGATTGCGCGCGATCTGGCGGCAGCGGGTCTTGGCTCTCTGAAGCCATTGGACATTGCCAACATCGCCCGCAACGGCACTGGCCCGGATGTCCGCACCGACGATCCGGAAGGCTGCCCCGCTTTCTACGCTTGCACAGTCAAAGGCGTGAGCAATGGCGCGTCGCCTGCCTGGATGCAGGCGCGGCTGAAATCGGCCGGACAGAAGCCGATCAACACCCTGGTTGATATCACCAACTATGTGATGCTCGATCACGGGCGGCCGCTGCATGTCTATGATGCAGGCAAACTTGCTGGCGGTCTGATTGCCCGCAAGGCGAAGCCGGGCGAGACCGTGCTCGCACTCAACGACAATGAATACACGCTCGACGAGAGCATGACCGTGATTGCCGATGACAAGGGCGCGCATGATATCGGCGGGATCATGGGCGGCGCGAACACTGGTTCGGACCAGGCCACGACCGAGGTGCTGATCGAATGCGCCTATTTCACGCCGGAAAATATTGCCAAAACCGGCCAGAAACTGCTGCTGACCAGCGACGCGCGCCAGCGGTTCGAGCGCGGCGTTGATCCGGCTTTTCTCGATGATGGCCTGGAATTGGCCACTGCGTTAGTACTCGAGCTGTGCGGTGGCACCGCCAGCGCGGTCACTCGCGCCGGAACGCCGCCGACGGAGCAGCGCACCATATCCTATGACCCGGCCCAATGTCTGGCGCTGGGCGGACTAGATGTCGCGCCGGATCGCCAGACAGCGATTCTCGAAGCGCTGGGATTTGAGGTCTTGTGTCCCCGCGAAGGCGGGGAACCATCTCCCGATGGTTCCACGACCGAAGCGCGGGAGATGGGCCCCGGCCTTCGCCGGGGAACCTGGACGATCACCATTCCGACCTGGCGGCGCGATGTGCAGGGCTGGCAGGATATTGTCGAGGAAATCGTCCGCATCGAAGGGCTGGACACTATTCCCTCGACCCCGCTGCCCCGCAAGCCGGGCGTCGCCAAACCGACCGCCTCACCCGAGCAGCTGGCCGAGCGCAAGGCCCGCCGGGCTGCGGCCGCGCGTGGGCTCAACGAAGTGGTCAACTGGAGCTTCATTTCCGAGAAGGAAGCCGCGCCTTTTGGCGGCGGCAACTGGTCGCTGGCCAACCCGATCAGCGAGGATCTCAAGGTGATGCGGCCCTCGATGCTACCCGGCCTGATCGCCGCTGCCAAGCGCAACAGCGCGCGCGGCGCATCGTCGGTCCGGCTGTTTGAAGTGGGACGCCGCTATCTGGAGTCCAGCGAACATCCGACCATCGGCCTGGTGCTGACCGGCGAGAAGACAGCCCGCAACTGGCAGGGCCGCGGAGCGAGCAAGTTTGATGCCTATGACGCCAAGGCGGAAGTGCTGGCGATTCTCGAGGCGGCTGGCGCGCCGGTCGACAAGCTGATGGACTTCGGGGAAGCAGGTGACGCTTATCATCCCGGACAGTCCGGCACGTTGCGGCTCGGGCCTAAGAAGATTCTTGCCGCTTACGGCGCGCTGCACCCCAATGCTACCAAGGCGTTCGGCCTGAAGGGCGCAGCGGTCGGCGCGGAGATTTTCCTCGACGCGATTCCGCTGAAGAAGAAGGCGGGCCACATGCGCGACGCCTTTGCACCACCCGCGCTACAGGCCGTTACCCGCGACTTTGCCTTCATCGTCGATGCGGATCTGCCAGCAGGCGATCTGGTGCGCGCGGTCAAGGGTGCGGACAAGAAACTGATCACCGATGCGCGGATTTTCGACTTGTTCGAGGGGCCGAGTGTGGGAGAAGGCAAGAAGTCGCTGGCGGCGGAAGTTACGTTGCAGCCAACCGACGCGACACTGACCGAAGAGGATCTCAAGGCACTTTCGGACAAGGTTGTCGCGAGTGCGGCTAAACTCGGTGCGTCGCTACGTGGCTAAGGAAGAAGATTTTGAACGCATGCACCGTTTTATTGGCCATATCACGACCTTGCGCTTCAATATAGCTGCCGACTCACCGGTTCATCCCCTCAAAGAGATGGAACGGATCGAACGAGAATTTGGCCGAGCGAACGCCCTCAAAGGGTTAAAGATGGCCGTCAATGATATGGTTGAAGAGCTCTCTAGGTTTGACGTACCCGCGACCAAACAGCTTGATGCCGAACTGACCGAAATCGGAGCAATGACGCTAAGCGAGGCGCGAGCTAGGTTTTCGAAAACACTGAAGCGCGTTTTGAAGCGGGGTGAAATTCTCTCCGAGGAAGAATCTTATCTCGTCAGAAACGCCCAAGATTTCCTCCGAGGCAATGACGCCGCGAATTGCCAGCGTTTGCTTGCAGAATTCGAAATCGCACAGATCTGAACAGAAAAATCATTATGACCAAACCCCGCCGTACATTCGCGATTATCTCCCACCCCGATGCGGGTAAGACGACGCTGACCGAGAAGCTGCTCTTGAAGGGCGGCGCCATCCATCTCGCCGGCGAGGTCAAGGCGCGGGGCGATAACCGGCGGGCGCGGTCCGACTGGATGAAGATCGAGCAGCAGCGCGGTATTTCAGTGACCTCCAGCGTCATGACCTTCGAGCGTAACGGGATTGTTTTCAACCTGCTCGACACGCCGGGCCATGAGGATTTTTCCGAGGATACCTATCGCACGCTGACCGCCGTCGACAGCGCGATCATGGTGATCGATGCCGCGTCGGGAATCGAGGCGCAGACGCTGAAACTGTTCGAGGTCTGCCGGATGCGCAACGTGCCGATCATCACCTTTGTCAACAAGGTCGACCGTGAAGGCCGCGATCCGTTTGAACTGCTCGACGAGGTCGCCGACAAACTGGCGCTCGACGTCTGCCCGATGAGCTGGCCGACCGGTATGGGCGGACAGTTTGAGGGCGTCTATGATCTGCAACGTAACCAGCTGCATCAGCCGACCGGCGACAGCAAACAATATGACGGCGTGACCCAGCAATTTACCGGTCTCGATGATCCGAAACTGGCCGACGTACTCAGCGAAGGCGCGCTTGAGCGGCTGACCAGCGAGGGCGAGCTGGCCAAGGGTGGCTATAGCAGCTTTGATCTCGAGGCCTATCAGAATGGCGATCTGACGCCGGTCTATTTCGGCTCTGCGCTCAAGCAATTTGGCGTCGAGGAATTGATCGAGGCGATTGCCGATTATGCCCCCTCGCCGCGTCCGCAGCCGGCGGAACCGGCGCCGATCGATCCGGCGAGCGATGATGTCACCGGTTTCATTTTCAAGATTCAGGCCAATATGGACCCGCAGCACCGCGACCGGATCGCCTTCATGCGGCTCTGCTCGGGCGAGTTCAAACGCGGCATGAAGCTGACCCCGTCGGGTCTCGGCAAGCCGATCGCAATCCACTCGCCGATCCTGTTTTTCGCGCAGGATCGCGAAATTGCCGACACGGCGGAACCGGGCGATATCATCGGCATTCCCAATCACGGCACCTTGCGGGTCGGCGATACGTTATCGGAAAAGAACCAGGTGCGGATCACCGGACTGCCAAATTTTGCGCCGGAAATCCTGCGCCGGGTGATCCTGCGCGATCCGACCAAGACCAAGCAATTGCGCAAGGCGCTCGATGACCTTTCCGAAGAGGGCGTGGTCCAGGTCTTCTATCCCGAAATCGGTGCCAACTGGATCATCGGCGTGGTCGGGCAGTTGCAGCTCGAGGTGCTGGTGTCGCGACTGGAGGCGGAGTACAAGGTCGATGCCTATCTCGAAATGGCGCCGTTCGAAACCGCCCGCTGGATCAGTGGCGACGAGGCAACGGTCCAGGCCTTTGCCAATATCAACCAGAGTTCGCTGGCCAGGGACCGCGACAATAATCTGGTGTTTCTGGCGAAATCGGCCTGGGATGTGAACTATCAGCAAGAACGCAATCCTGACCTAAAGTTCAGCGCGACACGGGAGCGGTGACGGTCAGATGAAGAATATCCAGATCGTTGATGCGGCTGCGAACGCGACATTCAGCATATTTCAGGCGACGGAAAGCGAATTCAAACTAATTTTTCCTGCAAATCAGGACATAGAATTCGCGGAAGATTTATTTGAGCGCTTGGGCAATGACACCGCATATAATCTGCTCATGCCCGTTTGGGACCGACCGATTTTAAAACGAGAAGTAAACGGTCTTCACGGCACATTGTTCTACAATTGGATCGACAGAAAAACGAATTACCCTGCATCAAAACGTGAAGTAGACATGGACGAACGGTCTATCAACGAAGCCCAACGCATCCTTTTTCGGTCAAATCGATAACTCAAATCCTGACCTAAAGTTCAGCGCGACACGCGAACGTTAATCCGGTAATTGCTGGCCATGGCCAGCAGAAGCACGACCGAGAAAGCCTTTCAGGCGATCGTCATCGATGACGAAGGGCGGGTGTGCGCGGAAATCCCGGAAAGCGCCTGCCAGCAGGAACCGGGCAATTTCTTCAAACATGTCGGCGCGCTGGCGTTGACCAAGAGCGCCGACGGGCTGATTGACCCAAAGCTGGTGCTCAGCTGGCTGATGACATCGCTCGGCGCGCCGGTAGCGCTGATCGGGCTGCTGGTGCCGGTCCGCGAGGCGGGCGCGTTGCTGCCGCAGCTGCTGACAGCAGGCTATCTTCGGCGTCTGCAGCGCCGCAAATGGGCATGGGCCGTCGGGTCGACGATACAGGGTCTGGCCGCCGCCGTGATCGGGCTGATCGCGATCAGCCTGACCGGCGTCGCTGCTGGCTGGGCGATTGTCATGGCGCTGGCGATATTGGCGCTGGCGCGGAGCGTCTGCTCGGTCTGCTACAAGGACGTGCTCGGCAAGACCATCGACAAGTCGCGGCGCGGCACCGCCACCGGGCTCGCCGGTTCGATCGCCTCGGTGACCGTGATCGTCTATGCGCTGACCCTGTCCTTCCATCTGGTCGACCGGATGATGCTGGTCATCGGCGGCCTGTTTCTGGCCGGCGGGGCGTGGCTGTTGAGCGCAGCATTGTTCGCGACTCTCACCGAAAGGGCTGGCGCGACCGACGGCGGCAAATCCGCATTGAAGGAAGCGTGGAAGAATTTCACCTATCTGCGCGATGATCCGCAGCTGCGCCGCTTCATCCTGACCCGCGGATTGTTGACCGCCACCGCGCTGGCACCGCCGTTCATGATCGCGGTCGGCAGCAGTGCCGGAGAAGGCTATGACAAGCTCGGCTTTCTGGTGCTGGCCTCGGCGCTGGCCAGCCTGTTGAGCAGCTTTGTCTGGGGCCGCCTGTCGGACCGGTCCAGCCGCAAGGTGCTGACCTTCTCAGCGATGGTCGCGGCGATCATATTGGCCGCCACCAGCTGGCTCGCCTTCGCCGGCACTCTGGCTAGCGGCTATATATTGCCGGTGCTGCTGTTCGGGCTGATGATCGCCTATCAGGGCGTGCGGCTTGGCCGGGCGACGCATCTGGTCGATATGGCCGACGAAGACACGCGCGCCGCTTATACCGCGCTGTCGAATACGGTGATCGGATTACTGTTGCTGGCGGGCGGTGTTTTCAGTCTGGTCGCGAACTGGTTTGGCGGGGAGGTTGTGCTGGCGATCATGGCGGGGATGAGCGGGCTGGCTATATTGGCGGCTTGGGGACTGGACGAAGTGCAGCGGGGGTGAAGTGAATTTACGGGGTGTTGAACCATATCAAGATATTCGTCACCCCAGCGAAGGCTGGGGCCTAAACCAAGCTCCGGAAACTCACTGCCATTGGGTTGGATCCCAGCCTTCGCTGGGATGACGGCTTTCAAATCGCATGCGAACCTAAAATCAAATTTGGTGCGACGCAGGAGCATTGATACCGCTCAGCCGAACTCATCAGGATTAGCCGTTTGATAGAATGAATAAGGAGTTTCGTGATCTTCGGCGATGTCTGACCAAAACGAGATACGTTTCACCGTACCAATATTCCACTCATCCATAAACTCATTTCTAAGCCATTGCTCCAGATTCGCGCCATAATAGATCGTATCAAAACCGTGCATTGAAAAGACTGGATTACCCGCCGCATTAGGTGAATCAGGTATAAACCTGTGTCCCGATAATGGGATCAAGCGCGGCTGTCGATCCAGGTACTCGCGCAACACTGTCTTGCAGTCTTCAGTGTTTTGCGGTCGATCTCCAAAATCTGGCCACCAGAAGCCGTTCTCGACGTCGGAAAGCAACATTTCGAATGGCCATTCGAGGCGCTCTCGAATTTGGTCGTGATCCTTGGTCCAATCGTAACCATCCGGGATCCTTGCTTTGAGCAAGGTGTCGATCAAATCGGGTGGAAAGCTCAGATTGTGGCGATCTTGCGCTTCGTCCAGTTCTTCTTTCGAATAACCTTGAGCTTCGTTTGACATGCAGACATTTTGGCCATGGCTCATCCAAAGGTCAATTTGATTTTGTTACCCCCGCAACAGAAACACTGCATGTTCGGCCAGCAAATTGGCCATGCCGCGCCCGGTCTGCTTGTCGCCGCTGAGGAACCACTGCCCTTCCTGCGCATATTTGCCGTCCTGCACCAGCGCGCGGAAATCGTCGATCGTGACATGGTGGATATTGGGCGTGTCATACCAGCTTTGCGGGAGCAGCCGGGTGACCGGCATCCGGCCGCCAAAGAACAGCGACATGCGCCCGCGCCAATGGGCGAAATTGGGGAAGCTGACAAAGGCCTGCTGGCCGATCCGCAGCAGTTCGGAGAGAATCACGTCGGGGCGGCGGGTGGTCTGCAGCGTCTGGCTGAGCACGGCATAGTCGAAACTGCCGTCGGGATAGGTGCTGAGATCGGTGTCGGCATCGCCCTGCACCACCGACAGGCCCTTGGCGACGGCGCTGGCGACATTGGCCGGATCAATCTCCAGCCCGCGCGCGTCGCAACCTTTTTCATCGCGCAACGCCGCCATCAGCGCGCCATCGCCGCAGCCGATATCGAGCACCCGGCTGCCGGGCGCGATATTGTCGGCGATGATCTGCAGGTCGGGCCGGAGCTTGGTCATGCGGCGCACTCGTGGAATCGGGAGACAGAAGATTCTTGCGCACGAAGACACGAAGGCACGAAGCAAAGAAGCAATAAATTTTTCTTCGCGCCTTTGTGTCTTTGTGCGAGCCTAAAATAAAGCGATCGCAAGGATACTATAAGACCTTCGGTCATTTCCCCTCTCCCGCCTTCAGGAACCCGTCGACAATCCGGTTCATCTCGGGATTTTCGAGCAGGAAGCTGTCGTGGCCAAACGGGCTGGAGAGTTCCATGAAGCTGACCTCGGCGCCGGCGGCGTTGAGGGCGTGGACGATGGTCCGGCTTTCGGCGGTCGGATAGAGCCAGTCGGTATCGAAGCTGATCAGGCAGAAACGGGTTTTGGAACCGCTGAAGGCATTGGCGAGCACGCCGCCATGCGCCTCGGCGAGATCAAAATAGTCCATCGCCCGGGTGATATAGAGATAGCTGTTGGCGTCGAACCGGTCGACGAAGCTGATCCCCTGATGGCGGAGATAGGATTCGACCTGGAAATCGGCGTCGAAGCCGAATGTCTTGGCGTCACGATCCTGCAACCGGCGGCCGAATTTCTCGGTCAGGCCGGCTTCCGACAGATAGGTGATATGCGCTGCCATTCGCGCGACCGCGAGGCCGCTGCTCGGCGGATCGTCGTCGGCATAATAAGCGCCGCCGCGCCAGCGCGGGTCGGCCATGATCGCCTGCCGTCCGACTTCGTGAAAGGCTATATTCTG
>JAGPVK010000439.1 GCA_018067055.1 Sphingomonadales bacterium
AGTAGAGCATTTACCAGCGGTTGCAACTGCACACCGCAAGCGCCTACCCACTCCGCCAGAGTGGAGCGTGGAATGACGAGGCCAGCACGACCGAAGATGCGTTCTTGACGGTACAGTGGTAAATGGTCTGCGTATTTGGCCACCAACACCTGGGCCAGTAATCCGGCGGTGGGAATGCCTTTATTGATGACCTGCGGAGGTACCGGAGCTTGGGTCAGGGTTTCGCACTGCTCACGGGCCCACTTGCCACGGATGTGGCGCTCCACAGTAAACTCGCCAGGAACGTAATCCAGCTTTTCACTGACGTCTTCGCCTATGTGCTTGAGCTGGCAGCCACAGCGGCATTGGGTGTTTTCAGGTTCGTGGTGGATCAGGGTACGGGGCAGTTCGGGCGGCAGCGAAGCCCGCTTGGGCTGCTTTTTAGGCTTGGCTGGTGTTTCCTCAGCGGTAAGCTGTGTCAGTTCGGTTTCAATGGCGGCCAAGTCGCCGTCGATCAGCTCATCCAGCAGGTTGCGCTGAACCGCATCCAATTGTTCACTGCGCTTGGCGAACTTATGGCGTTTCAGAATGGCCAGCTCATGGGTCAGCTTTTCGATGACCGCATCGCGGTGCACCAGCGTTCGATCTTTCAGGCTCAGTGCCTGTTCCTTGGCTTCCAAGGACGCCATCAACTCCGTTGCCAGGGCACGGAGTTGATCGGCAGAGAGTTGGTTAAGATCGGGACGTTGTGACATACAAAACAGTATGCCAAGCCACGGCCACCGTGACGATGCGCCATTCTGATGATGGTCTGGGTGGCAAGCTTGTGGTTACAGAACCGAGATTACACCGGCAGCGCCAAGACGCTGCCAAGGCAAACCTTGAACCAGCGCGGCCAACTGTTCGTCCGTTAACAGCAGTTGCTTGCCACGCCAGGTTTCGCCCCAGTGGAACTTGCCCCGATTCAATCGACGGGCACAGAGCCATATACCAAGACCATCGTGGATCAACACTTTCATTCGGTTACCCCGGTTATTGGCGAACAGGTACGCACAATGGGGCTTGGCTGAGCCAAACACCTGAACGACGCGCGCCAGCGCCGTGTCTGGTCCGGCCCGCATATCCAAGGGCTCGGTGGCCAGCCAGATCTGATCGATGCGGATCACTACAGAAGTTCTCGCAGCAGCGCCAGGCAGCGATCAGTTTGTGACACCGGGCAACTGATGTTGATGCTTTGCTGGCGATACGGGATTTCCACACGGATCGCCTCAGTATCAGCAGCGCGCTTTACTGGCGGCGCCGGTTGCACAGGGGCATTGGCATTTATCGGCAAAGCGACAAAGCCAGGTGCCTTGTGAGTACTTTTGCTCTGCGCCAGACGTATCCATTTACGCAGCATATTGGCGTTGAGTCCGTGCTCCAGCGCGATGCGGGCCACC
>JAGPVK010000047.1 GCA_018067055.1 Sphingomonadales bacterium
GGCGGCCAATGACGGGGTAATGCCCGATATGCTGCGGCTGAAGGTGAATGAACGCGGCTGGCTACAGGAGGTGAAGCTGTGTCTTGGCCAGAGTTTCCGTCCGCAGCGCTGTCCGGCCTATATGCGGGCTGTGAAAGAGAATGTGCCGGTGAAAATCTGGCGTGGAGGCTAGTCTGTTGTGCTCCGGGCGAAGACCCGGAGCTCTGCCGGCAACAAGCGGGCGTGCGGCCAGGGCTCCGCATCAAGTGCGGAGCACAAAGCTCTAACCTTCAATCGTCCGTGTGCCCGGATGATGCTTGTCGAGATGCTTGCGGATGATCTTCAGATTCTTTGTATTCGAGCGCCAGAAAAAGTCGAACACGTCGCCGGCAAACGGGATCGCGCCGAGTGCGGTATCGATCCCGACATTGGCCGCCATCCGAGTCAGTTGCAGCTTCGACATGCCGAGGTTGCGCGCTTCCCAGACGATATAGGCACCCATCAGCGCGGTGACCACATCACCGACCACCGGGATCAGGCCGACGATCGAATCGACGCCTATCGGCCGATTGATGCCGGGAATCACGAACGCCCGCTCGAGGATTTTTTCCATCGCTTCGACGCGGTTGCGGACCGCCTGCGGATCGCGACTGACGTCCGGCAATTGTTCGGCCAGACGCTTTAGCTGTTCTTCGGAAATGGCCATGTGACCTCCCTGTATTATACTACTGATACTGTCAGGATATGGGGATGCCGACCAGCGGGTTCAATGGATGCCAGCCACGCGGGTTGACGGCAAAGCCGCGCTGATTCTGACGGGCTATCGACCAGCGGATGGGCACCGCGATCGGGATGAAATTATAATGATCGACCAGCATATTCTCGACCTCGGCATAGAGCCGCGCCTTGATTTGCAGATTGGTGGCCGCGTCGGCCTCGACGATTTTGCTATCGGCATCGTTCAGGCAGACCGTCGTTTTGGCGCAGGTGAATTGCTTCAAAAACCACGGGGCGCTGTCATAAGGTGCAATCTCGTCCATCAGTTCGACATCGGCTTCCTGGTTCCGGCTGACCATTCTTGCGTCCAGCCCTACGCGACGGAGGTCGGACTGGATGCGCTTGAACAGGATGCGGGCCCCGGCTGCACCGGGCAGGGCGATGGTCAGTGGCACGACCGGCCCTTCCGAGGCTTTCCATCGGCTGACATGGTTTCTGGCAAAAACAATCCGGTCTTCCATCGTCATGCTGGCCCAGTCGGGATAGCTGTTGATGCCCTCTACATCGAGCGCTTCGGGGACGATCTTGAGCCGGCTCTGCCACGCACTGACCCCGGGAAAGGATGTAAGCAGTGCCGGGCGATTGATTGCCATCGCCAATATTTCCCGGTTCGCCGGGACCGCCCAGAACCCCTGGGCACGGATGAAGCGCAGACCGAACAGTCCGGCGACCGGATCAAGCCGCAATTCGCCGCTGCTGATATCCGCCGCATCGACCAGCGGCAGATGATGATATTTGCCGTTGAGCACGACTTGCACCGCGCCGGACCGATAGCGGGCGATGGCACTGGCAGCGGGTTCGCTGCGCAGGGAAACCCAGCGATCGTCTTCCACAGCCGTCTCCTGCTCGTCTTGTGACGGTTGGTCGAACTGGCCCAGTTTGATAGCATTTTCTTCGCTCAGCAAGCGCATCGGTCCGGCACCGTGCCCCGCTCTGAAAAGGCCCATTTCCGGCTGGGCAAGCAGCTGCAGAAAATTCGGGTGCGGTGCCTTCAGCTGAATCTCGATCACCCGACCGGTCATCGAGACGACCTCGTCCACCGCCACGACATCATAACGCAATCGGCTGTTGCGCAATTCCGACAATCGTTGTTTCAACAATCGCGCCACGCGTTCGGCGGTTACCTGTCGGCCGTCATCCCATTTGGTATCGAACAGGCGAAAAATATAGCTCAGACCGTCGTCGGTGACGATCCAGCGCGCGGCGAGCGCGGGGACCACCCGGCCTTCCTCGTCGAGCCCGACCAGACCCTTGGCGATCGCCGAGCGCATGGTCGAGGATGCAAAATTCAGGCGCGTGCCAACCGGATTGATCCGCGCATCGCCGTCTTCGACAACGGTGACCCGCACCTGATCCTCGTCCCCGGCATAGCCGCAGCCGCCAAGCGTCGTCGCGGCAAACGCCGCCGCGATGCAGTTCCGCCAGAATCTTGATTGGAAAATCATCAGCGCCTTATACGCAAAGTGCGGCTGGGATGCACATTGGAAATATTATCCTCCCATCCGGCTATCCGCTTGGCCACGAGACTGCGGGTCACGTAATAATAAAGCGGCAGGATCGGCATGTCGGCAATCAGCTGCGCCTCTGCCTCGCGCATCAGTTTCTGGCGCTGCTGCGGATCCGGCTCGGCGATCGCTTGCGCCAGTATCCGGTCATAGGCGGCGCTGGCGTAGCCCGAATAATTGCCAGCGCCATTGGCCTGTTGATGCACCAGCAGGAAATTTTCCGGGGTCGGCAGGTCGGCAATCCATCCCGACCGGGCGAGCGCAAATTCATGGCGGCGCAGCGCGGCAAAATGCAGCGCGGCTTCGCTGTTGAACAGGCTGGCCTCGACCCCCAGCGGCTTCCACATCGCGGCGAGCGCAACCGAAGCGCGGCGATGCTCGGCGGAGCTGTTGAACCGGATTTCGAACCGCAAAGGATTGTCCGGCCCATAGCCCGCTTGCGCCAGCAAGGCGCGGGCCTTTTGCAATCGCTTTTCCCGCGGCCAATCGGCCCATATGGGGCGTGCTGGTTTCGAACCGGTCAGTCCCGGCGGCAGCAGACCCCATGCCGGGATATTGCCGCCACCGATCACCTTGTCGGCGATCCATGCGCGCTCCACCGCCATCGACAATGCGGTGCGGACCCTGCGGTCGTCAAAGGGCGGCGAACGGGTGTTGAAGGCAAAATAATAACTGCCGAGATAGGGCACGCTGTGAGCGGTGGCCGAATGATTGTCCTTGAGCCACTGATGGCGGCTGGCCGGATAATCCGCCGCAATGTCTGCGCCACCGGACAGAAACAGGCGCAGCGCCGCCAGACTGTCTTCCATCGGTTTCCAGATGATTGCCGCAGTCGGTGCCTTGCCATCGTGCCACGCGGGATTGCGCACCAGTCGCGCGTGGTCATTCAGTTTCCATTCGGACAGTCGATAGGGACCACTGGCGATCATCGGGCGGTCGGATGTCCACTGGTCACCCGTTTCCCGGATCCGGTGCAGGGGAATCGCCGCCATCGCCGGATGCGCCAGCAAGGCGGGCAGGGACGGATCGGGGGAGGCGAGGCTGATCGTCACGCTATTTTTGCCGGTGGCGTGAACGGCGAGGATATTGGCGAACAGCGCCGTTGCCGGCGCTGCGGTTTCTGATGCGCGCAAGCGGTCGAGCAGCGCCGGAAAAAGTGCTGCGTCAAAGCTGGTTCTGTCGGAGAATTTCAGGTCATCGCGCAGGGCAAAGGTCCAGGTCAGGCCATCGGGTGCAATTTGCCAGTGCTTCGCCAGTCCTGGCTCGGCCTGTCCGCTGGCATCAAGCCGAGTCAGGCCTTCAAACTGGTCAGCGGCTACCCGGAGCGACGACAGATCGGAAATTTTTTGCGGATCGAGGCCCTTGATCTCCGAATCGGACAGCCGGATGATCTGATCCGGGCCGGGCGCGGTATCGGCTGCCGGATCTTTGTCGCAGGATAGCAGCAACATGAACGTGCAGAGAAGGGCGATATAGCGCATGCCAGCTGTCTAGATGTTTTTACTGGCTCGACAAAGCGGAACTCTTATGCTGTTCCCTTCGCTGAGGAGAATGGCCGCATGACCGGGTTACAATATGATATTTCCAAAATCGGCGGCGTTGGCCCTGCGATAATGGCGCTGCTCCCCGAAATCGCGGCGCGGGCGGAGGAAACCGAACAGGCGCGGCGGTTGCCGGCCGATCTTGCCGCAAAACTGGCGGCAGCAGGTGCTTTCAATCTGTCGAAGCCGGCATCGCTCGGTGGCGATGAGCTGGCGCCGCTTGATTTCATGAAAATTGTCGCGACGGTTGCAGAAGCGGACGCCAGCGCGGGATGGTGCGTGATGATCGCGGTGACCTCGACCTTGGGTGCGGCCTATATGCCGGAGCCGATGGCGCGCGAAATCTGGGGTTCGGATGATGTCATCACCGGCGGTGTGTTTGCGCCGATGGGCAGGGCCGAGGACAAGGGCGACCATTATCTGCTGAGCGGCCAATGGCAATGGGGTTCGGGCTCGGCCAATTGTTCGTGGCTCGGTGGCGGCGCGATGATCTTCAAGGATGGCGAATTGCAGAAATTCGACAATGGTGCACCCTATCACCGGATGCTGTTTTTCCCGGCCAAAGACGTGTCCTTCATCGACAGTTGGCACGTCGCGGGGCTGAAAGGTACGGGGTCCGGTGATTTTGCCGTGGAAGGCCTGAAAGTCCCCAAGGATCGCAGTGTCTCCTTCGTCGGCGACCAGCCGCGCGATAGCGGCGCCTTGTACAAATTCCCGCTCTTTGGCCTGCTAGCGCTGGGCGTGTCTTCGGTTGCCCTGGGCAATGCCCGGGCGGCGCTGGAAGAAATCAGCAATATCGCGATCCACAAGAAGACGCCCGGTGGCGGCCGCTCGATGGCGCAGCGGGCAACCGTTCAGACCGACCTGGCCCGTGCGACGGCGCTGCTTGGCGGGGCGTTCGGCTATCTGGAAAATGCGATTGATCAATGTTGGCTGGAAGCAAAAGGCGACGGTCAAATATCCATCAAGGGCAGGGCTAATCTTCGCCTCGCCTGTGCTCATGCGACAGAAGTCGCAGCTGATGTGTGCAAGACCGCTTACACTTTGGGCGGCGGTGCCGCGGTCTATTCGGACAACAGCCTGCAACGCCGCTTCCGTGACGCCCATGTCGCTACCCAGCATATTGCCACCGCACCAGCGGTGTTCGAACTGGCTGGCCGCATTCTGCTGGATCAGCCGGTCGACATGGCGATGCTGTAACCGTCAGGCGAAAGGTCGGTTGAGCTGCACGATTTTTGCGTTGAGGGCAGCGGCAAAAGAGACCCACAGGATATAGGGCAGGATCAGCAGGCCAGCGAGTGGGGCGAGACTCCATGTCACATACAGCATCGCGACGACCGATAACCACAGAAACACGACTTCAACCAGCGCCCAGTCGGGTCTCTTATATTTGAAAAACAATGGCGACCAAAGCAGATGAAACAGGAAATTGGCTGCGTAGACCGAGATGACCATGGCTTGTTCGGACTCGCTATAGGCCTGATCCCAGGACAGAATCGCAGCCCAGGCGGCAAGCCCGAGGATGATCGTCCAAGCTGGCCCGAACAGCCAGTCCGGCGGTTGCCAGCTGGGTTTTTTGAGATCCCTGTACCACGATCCAATGTCCGTCAGCAGCCCGCCCGCACCGCCCAGAATGACCGCCCAGACGATAGCTGCAATGATCGGCGAGTTGAGCATAGATTTGCCTTGTTGTTGAGGTCGACGACAAAGTCCTTCGTGGCTGTCCGGCGTTTCTAGGCAGTTTCGTGACCGAAGCAATCGCTCTGCAATGAATCGGGGCATAAACTGGTGCGGACGGCGGGACTCGAACCCGCACACCCATTTCGGATAGCAGATTTTAAGTCTGCTGCGTCTACCATTTCGCCACGTCCGCACCGGTAGCTCCAACCATTGGTCGGAGCCTAGCGACAAGCATTATTGCGGCCGCGCGGTCAAGTGCGCAGACGAAAAATACCGAATATTTCAGGAACTAGCCCTTGTTCAGCCGCTCTCGAATTTCCTTGCCAGGCTTGAAATAGGGTACCCGTTTTGCCGGAACCTCTACCGATTCGCCCGTACGCGGGTTGCGACCGGTGCGCGGCTTTCGCTGGCGAGTCGAGAAAGCACCAAATCCGCGCAGCTCCACGCGGCCGCCTTCGGCCAGTTTCTGGCTGATCTGGTTGAAAAACAGGTCGACGATTTTTTCGATCTCATCCGGTTTCAACTCCGGATTTTCTTCGGCCAGTTTTTCTAATAGTTCAGAACGTATCATCGGTGCGCCTTTCCGATTCCCGGTCGATCCAGTGGGTTTCTTTGCATGAAACTTTCGGAATCTGGCGGTCTGTCATTTTCTAGACTCTCATAGATGCCAGAAATTATGTCTATTTTCAATGGTCTTGGCAGTTTCATGCAAAAATGGTGTGAAACGGGACATGCCAAAGAAAAAGCCCGCCCCGATAAAGGGGCGGGCTTTTCCGCAATTAGGTTTCCTGTGATTGAAGAACTATTCTTCTTTCTTTTTCAGAGCGGCACCGAGGATGTCGCCAAGGCTGGCACCGGAATCGGTCGAACCAAATTGTTCCACAGCCTGCTTCTCTTCTGCCAGCTGATGCGCCTTGATCGAGAAGTTCGGTTT
>JAGPVK010000058.1 GCA_018067055.1 Sphingomonadales bacterium
GATCGCAATTTTGATATTTTTGAGGCGAAATCCAAAGTGAATAGCATTCCGGGAATCGCCTGCTACCCAATCTGGTGAAAAGCAGGAAATCCTGGGTTCTGCATCGCCAGGCAAGTCGGGTTGGATTGCCTAATATTGAGAGATATTGAGAGCAATTAGAGAAAGTTCAACTCGCCAACCGTATTCCACTTACGGCTTCCCGATTGTCCGGCTGGTCCGGCCAGATTCCGCGTGTGTCATAGACCACCTTGCCGGCGCGTTCGTCGAGCGGAATTGATTTGAACATGTCGTGATCGGTGAGGGTGATCATGATCGGGCAGGTTTCCAGCGCCTGATCGATATCGATCAGTTCGGCACCGGTGCCTTCGAAGGCCGCGGGCAGTTCGCTGGCGTAGGGCTCGACAATTTTCACCCGCCCGCCATAGCGTCGCGCCAGCTTGGCAGCGATCTTGAGGGCAGGGCTCTCGCGGAAGTCGTCGATATTGGCCTTGAACGCTAGCCCGAAGCAGGCGATCGATACGCCGGGAAGTTCGTCGATCAGCAGCGAAGCCCGTTCCAGCACATGGCCGGTCTTGCCGTCATTCACCTCGCGGGCGATGCGGATGAGCTGTGATTGTTCGGGTGCGCTGTGAATGATGAACCATGGGTCGACCGCAATGCAATGTCCGCCAACGCCAGGGCCGGGTTGCAGGATATTGACTCGCGGATGGCGGTTGGCGAGGCGGATGACCTCCCAGACGTCGAGATTCATGTGATCGGCGATGATCGAAAGCTCGTTGGCGAAGGCGATATTGACGTCGCGATAGCTGTTCTCGACCAATTTGGTCATTTCGGCAGCGCGTGCGGATGTTGTCACCAACTCGCCGCGGACGAAGCGACGGTAGAAGCCGAGCGCCTTGCGCGCGCAGCGTGGGGTGATGCCGCCGATGCTGCGATCATTCTGGATCAGTTCTTCAAGGATTTTCCCCGGCAATACCCGTTCCGGGCAATAGGCTATGGCAATGTCGGGAATGTCACTTACCAGGCCTGGAATTCTCAGGTCCGGGCGTAATTTTGCAATCAAATCCCGCATTTTCTCGGTCGTACCCACCGGACAGGTTGATTCGAGTATGATCGTGTCACCCGCTTTCAGGGCGGCGGCGATATTGGTTGCTGCTTCCATCACATAGCTGGTGTCCGGGATATGGTTGTCTCCGAACGGAGTCGGAACCGCAATCACGAACACATCGGACGGCTCGACCATCAACGAAGCGCGCAGTGTCCCGCGGGACACAACCCCTTGCACCAGTCCGTCCAGATCGACTTCCTCGATATGGATCTTGCCCGAATTGATCGTTTCCACGACCTGTTGATTGACGTCGATGCCGAGAACCGGGCAACCCGAACGGGCGATAACGGCTGCCGTTGGCAGACCGATATAGCCCAGTCCCATGACACAGACGCTTGGTTTTTCTTCCGATAACATGTGAGAAGCCACTCCGCAGTGCGCCAATCCAGCGCGATTTACCTGCCGGTTAACTAGCCGATCATTGTAAATATTTAGGTAATATGGCGGCTTGTCCGGAAATATTCAGGCAATGAGGCTGTTTTCGATGATGTCGGCGATTTGCTGGCTGGCTGTGCCGTCGCCAAAGGGATTGTGGGCGCGGGCCATGGCAAGATAATGTGCCTCATCGTCCAGAAGTCTGGTGGCTTCCGCCAAAATCACATCCCTGTCCGTTCCGACCAGCTTTGCGGTGCCGGCTTCGACCCCTTCGGGGCGTTCCGTCGTGTCGCGCATCACCAGCACCGGCTTGCCCAGCGCCGGTGCCTCTTCCTGGACGCCGCCGCTGTCGGTCATCATGAAGCTGCAATGATTGAGCAGGCTGACGAAATTGGGATAATCCAGCGGCTCGATCATCGCGACATTATCGAGATCGCCCAACGCGTCCTGCATGATCGCCCTGACCTTGGGATTGAGATGAACCGGGAAAATCAATGCAACATCATCGCGCTCGGCTATTGAGCGAAGAGCGCTGGCAATATTGGTCAATCCATCACCCAGATTCTCACGCCTATGACTGGTAACCCCGATGATCCTGCGCCCGGAAAACTTCTTATATAGTTCAGAAAGAATGGGATCCAAGCTGCTTGTATCACTGGTTTTATTAGCCGTAATCAACAAGGCATCAATCACCGTATTGCCAGTGATATAGATTTGCTCTGCCGGAATATTTTCCTTTCTGAGTGCCGCGGCCGATGTCTCCGTCGGTGCAAAATGCTGATCGGCGATGGTGCCGATGATTTTGCGGTTCACTTCTTCCGGCCACGGGTGATAAATATTGTAGCTACGCAGACCGGCTTCTACATGACTGACAGGAATTTGCCGGTAATAGGCTGCCAGAGCGCCGCACATCGCCGTGGCGGTATCGCCCTGCACGACGACGCGCTGGGGCTTCGTTTGATCCAGTGTCTTGCCGATCCCGGACAGCAGCCGGCCGGTCAGATCATCAAGGCCTTGATTGGCTTTCATCAGATCAAGATCGAAATCGGGCCGGATATCAGCGATCTGCAAAACCTGATCGAGCATTTCTCGGTGCTGGGCGGTTACGCAGGTCAATGTTTCCAGACTGGCGCGCGCAGACAAGGCCTGAACGACCGGAAAAAGCTTGATTGCTTCCGGCCTGGTGCCAAAAATGGTCAATATTTTCGGTTTTATGGTCATCTGTGTTGTCATTCCGGTTGCTTAGTCACTTTAGGCTAAAATTTTGATAATCATATCTTTCGCAAAAGCGTTGACCCCTGCGTCGGGCTAGCCCAATCGAATTTACATGGATTGGTTTGAAATCAAAAACTGGCTGGAACTGTCAACCGGGCTGGATCGCGACTCCCTGCACATTTATGCGGGTATCGGAGTGCAACTGGCGGTTGCATTCTGTTTCCGCCGTTCGCTGGGCAGTCCCATCCCCTGGTTGTTCGTTGCAGTAGCTGTCTTGGCCAATGAATATTATGATTATGTCATATTCTCCGAATCTCTGGAAGCTACGCCAGAATATTATGATGGAGTAGTCAGAGATATTTGGAACACCTTGCTGCTGCCATCATTATTTCTGGTGATTTCCCGATTTTGGCCAACCTGGCTCACTGGCAAAGCTGGAAAAGATAGCGAGCCTCGCAAACCGGAAGATGATGGCCCCGTAATCTAATCTTCTCCCTCGATTCTCTGCACAATTTTTTTCACATTTTGCGATTGTCCACGAGGCAGGATCATGACTCTGTTGCCATGGGTGACGATGATCAGATTTTCCACGCCAAGAACCGAAATTTCAAGATCCTGGCTGTGGATCAGATTTTTGCCTGAATCGATTGTTACGGCTTTGCCGAATATAACATTTGATTGCTCGTCCTTGTTACAGAGATCGAACAGCGCGTCCCAACTGCCGACATCTGACCAGCCCGGGCTGGTCGGGGTCACCGCCACCGTTTCAGCTCTCTCCATGATCGCATAGTCGATCGAGTCTGACGGTGCTGACGCAAAGGCTTCAGGGTCAGGGTAACAAAGCCCGTTATCGGTCCGTTTGCTGTCCATCGCAGTGCGGCAGGCGGTTAGGATCTTGGGAGCATAATTTTCCATCGCGGCCAGAAAACTGTCTGCCCGAAACAGGAATATGCCAGCATTCCAGTGATAGCCGCCGTCGGCGAGCATCTTCTCGGCATTTTCCTGATTTGGTTTCTCGAAAAATTTCTCCGCCGACCAACTCTTGGTGCTGCCGACAATGGGCTCACCCTGTCTGATATATCCATATCCGGTTGCAGGTTCGATTCCGAATGTCACCAGCCAACGGGATTGTGCGACGGGAACCGATGCCAGCACCGCTTTTTGAAAGGCGGTGATATTCCTGATCATATGGTCGCTTGGCATGACCAGCAGTAAATCGGCCGGATTTTCGGTAGCAAGCGCGGCGAGCGTGATGGCAGGAGCAGTGTTGCGAGCGCAGGGTTCCAGAATGATCTCACCGGGTGTTGCGGCCACTTCCTGCATTTGCTCCTGCATGATTTCAATATGCCTGCCAGAGCCAATAATCACCGGTTTCCGATATAGCGTTTCATCTGCACAGCGCTGCAGCGTCAGCTGTAACATGCTGAGTGGGTCGAAAAGATCGAGAAATTGCTTCGGTCTTTTCGGGGTTGAAAGTGGCCATAATCGCGTCCCGGCACCACCGGACAGGATGACAGGTGTGATTTGCGTGGTTTACGCCATGGTCAATATCTCAGGTCATCGTGCAAGCGATGAGCGACTTTCCGTTATTTGAGAGATCAATATCGGCAAATCGCGGACAGATTCCACATTCCCCCGCCCGGATCAATTTGCCGCGGACAGTGACCGATCCCTCCAGAGGGATGACTTGCCATTCCTTGCTGCCGGTTTGCGAAATCACCTCGTCGTCCGTACCAACGATCTGGAACAGGGCATATGGCGAGCCAACAAAGAGAATGGCCGACTGGTCAGCCGGAATCTCGCTGCTATATTTCATGTCGTAGCTTGTCAGCTTGGCCACCGCGATCGCTTCTTCCAGATGGAGTTCGCGTGGGCGTCCATAGTCGTAAAGGCGATAGGTGACATCTATGTTCCGTTGGACTTCGATCAGTGAAACGCCGGGACCAATGGCATGGATCGTGCCCGCGGGTACATGAAAAAAGTCCCCCTTCTTGACTGGCTTCCAGTCAATGAGATGCTCTATTTCTCCCAATATTGCAGCAGTTTTGAGTTTCGTGGCGCTGACCGCCTTTTTCAGGCCGAGTCCCAGAACGGCATCCGGCTTTGCATCGAG
>JAGPVK010000062.1 GCA_018067055.1 Sphingomonadales bacterium
GTCACATTGTTCTTCAGAGCATCGAGGACTGCTGCCAAGTCGCATAACCACCATGGGCATAAGAAACATGGCATGGACGGCCGGGCGCGTGATCGTGAACATGAAATGATCAAGAACCGGATCATCCTGATCATCCTCGCATGGTCGTCTTTCGCTATTCTGAACGCCGCGCCCGGATTGATTATCGGATTCGGCGTCTATTTCTTTGTCAGTATTGCCGTCGCCATCGCCTATCGCCTGCACCCCAAACCTTCCGGTTTCCGGCGCTTCATCGGGCTTTGCATAGACTTTGGTGCAGCTGCCTTTCTCTTCCGGATCGGTGGCGAAAGCTTTGCCGCCGTTTATCCTGCCTTATTGTGGGTCATTCTCGGCAACGGCTTTCGGTTTGGCGTAAACTGGCTGTATCTGGCCTCGGCGATGGCGGCCATCGTGTTTGGATGGACCATCTATACCGTAGACTATTGGCGCAACAGTCCGTCGCTATCGATCGGCCTGCTGGTCGGGTTGGTCGTGATCCCGGCATATTGTTCCACGCTCATCACCAAAATTTCGCAAGCCAAGGAAGAAGCCGAGGCCGCGAACAAGGCCAAGAGTCTTTTTCTTGCCAGCATCAGCCATGAATTGCGCACCCCGCTGAATGCCATCATCGGCTATGGTACCCACCTGCTCGACATGAAGCTGCCCGAAAAGCAGCATCAGATGGTCGCTACCAGCGTATCCGCAGGTCGCCATTTGCTGCATTTGATCAATCAGCTGCTGAATTTTGCCCATTCGGAATCTCGCGATGAACTGCCCGAACCGAAAACATTTTCGCCGGTAAACCTCCTTTCCGAGGTTCGCGATATCATGCAGATTGCTGCCGACGAGAAGGATCTTAAAATCGTCCTTCAGGCAGAGCCAGGCAGCGATCAGCTCGTTGCCGGCCAACTCGATTACATCCGCAATATTCTGCTAAACCTTGTCAGCAATGCCGTAAAATTCACCGAAACCGGATCGATCACGCTGAGATGCGGATTCGGTTCGACAAATGATCTTGAACGGATGTGGGTTTCGGTCACCGACACTGGTGCAGGCATTGCGGACGATGCGCAAAAGAAAATCTTTGACGTGTTCCAGCAGGCCAACGACAAAATTGCGAGTGAATTTGGCGGGACCGGTTTGGGTTTGGCCATTTGTCGACAATTGGCCAGCCAGATGGGTGGCCATATTTCAGTGGACAGCAAGCTCGGTGCAGGCAGCACATTCACCTTGTCGTTCCCTGCTGAACTTATCGAAACAGAAGCAACCATCGCGGATGACAATAGCGTCAGAATCCTGTCCCTGACGCGCAACGTCAATCCCCCGGTCATTTGCAATGATGACAATCAGCCCATCAAGATCGACCATATTCAATGTCATCCATCCGATGACATTGGAAAAATCCTCGATCACCGCAAGCTCGAATATTATGACATCGCCTTGCTGGATGAGGCCATCGCTAGCGATCATGACGATCAGTCGCCCTTATGGTCTGCCTTCCGGACAGCCAAACTGCCTCCTGTCCTGCTGGCCGAAGGCAAAGCGAAAAACCTGAAGGATCTTCAATTGCGGGCGGCCTTTGCTACTTTGCTGCCGGCGGGATCCGACTTCAGCGCGATTCGCAGCGCGGTTCAGATCGGCTGTTCATTCGTTGGTTCGGGTGCACGACAACCATCCGAAACCGACGACAATGACCAACCATCCGAAATTATACCGGTCCGCGTACTGATCGCCGATGACAATCGGACCAACCAGATGGTGATTGAAACAATATTATCCAATGCCGGTCACGAGGTCACAGTTGTAGCTGATGGAGAAAAAGCGCTCGAAGAGCTGGAGCAAGGGTCGTTTGACATCGTTTTTCTGGACGTGAACATGCCGATCATGGGCGGCATCGAATGCTGCAAATTATGGCGTCAGATCGAAGGACCGAGGAAGCATGTTCCGGTGATCGGATTGACCGCCGATTCAACTGCTGACACCGAGAAAAAATGTCTCGACGCCGGTATGGATCTGCGCATCACCAAGCCGATTGAGGCAACCGAATTGCTCGCTGTTATTGCTTCACAGACAGCGAATAAAACGAGCCGGACAGAAAATAAAATCGCCCCTGACCCGTTGGGAGTGGTCACCAATATCGATAGCCGCATTCGCGAACCCGAGACCCCAGCCGTCGATCCGACGCAACTGGATTATCTTCTCTCGATCGGTGATGAAGCGTTCGTGCAATCCATTATCGACGCTTATCTGGAGGATGCCAGCGAGATTCTGGTCGCCTTCAAGAAATCGATCGATGACGATTCTATCGAAGATTTCCGTTTCCATGCCCACGCATTCAAGAGCGGCGCCACAAATGTCGGTGCAAATCTGCTGGTTGAAACATGTTCAAAGCTCGAAGTGATTTCGGAACCGGAATTCAACGATCGGCGGTTTGAATATCTGGCAAAGATAGAACGGCAAGTGAGCGAGATTCGCCTGTGCCTTGAAGCCATTACAGCGGCCAATCACGCCCATCTCGCTGCCGAAAAAGTCGCGCTAATCTGAACCGGTATCAGACGGCCCGGAGAGACCGCTGAATGCGGCGATCCTGCGCAGTTGCCAACCGTTCCATTTTCCGGACATCTGCGTCTTCCAGATAAAGAGCAGTCTCCGCCCATGTATCGGTAATTTCCAGCAACTCTTCCAGATGGACCGGATTGGCAATCTTGCGGGCACGATAAACCGCGCGTTCCGCGTGGAAGCGCTTGCGATTGACCTTGCTATATTCGATGATGGCGGCCTCGCCCATTCCATCCTCTGCCAATATGTCGACGACACCCATGTCGTATAATTCGGCTGCAGAATATAATTTGCCCTCAAGAATGAACCGCTCGGTTTCCTTGCGGCCAAGGCGCTGCCGCAAAAAGCTGTAAGCGCCCATACCGGGAAAGAGGTTAAACAATATTTCCGGCAATCCCATTCGTGCGCTTTTTTCGGCAACCAATATGTCAAACGCCAGAGCATGTTCAAATCCACCGCCCAATGCATCGCCCTGCACGAGCGCCATCGTAATGATCGGTGCACCGAAGGCCGTGCTATTCTCATATTGCATGTGAACGCAGGTGCGCGCGTATTTTTTCAGGGATCCAAGATCGCGGCGCCGGATACAATCGGCAAAATGTTTCAAATCGCCGCCAAGATTATAAATGCCGGGCGTGTGTGAAGCTGCAACAAAATAGCGCAACGGATCCGCGGCCTTTGAGCCTTCCCGTGCATAGGTTGAGTGTATCCAGTCCTGCACCTGCTGGATCTCGTCACCCAGTTCATAGGTATAGCTCGGCCGGGACTTCTGGTTCATGTAACACCAGAATATTTCGTCCGAACGATCAAATCGCAGATCGATCTCGCGAAATTGTTTGGAAAAAATATCGGGTTCCGAAATGACCCGTTCATGGACCAGCATATCATCCGCACCGATCGGCAAATTCCGATCCAACTCGTTGGCAGCGCGACTACGAAAGTCCATATATTACTCCATGTCTGGCAAAGGTGTCAGGCGTTACTCGACCTAACAAATTCCAGTGCCTACCGTGTAAAATTTTATGATATGCCCCATTTCAATGCAAGTAAAACCGAGAAGAATTTGTAACTTGCTAAATTGATTCAGAAATTTGCTTATCTTTGAGTCGTTTGAGTCAGAATAATTCGGGCAAAATGGTTAATAACTTCCAATATATGGCAAAATTTCGTTCACCCGCTATTTCATTTCGGCGTTCAATTCCGATGCTCGGAGGTCCCGAACCAGCAGTATTTTCAGCCTGCGTCGGACTCAGCGCCGGCGGATTGATTGACCAGACCGCGGAACACACGTGCTGCTGAACGGTTGCCCTTGGTCACCTCAAAAACATCCTCGGCGATTGGCATCGCAACGCCATATTTCTTAGCCAGAGCGATGACTGTCGGGGCACTTTTCACCCCTTCAGCAACCATGTGCATTTCTTCGATGATGTCATCAATCAGGCGCCCCTTGCCGAGTTCGACCCCGACATGGCGGTTGCGGCTCAGCGGACTGGTGCAGGTAGCGATCATGTCTCCCATGCCGGTCAGCCCTGCGAAAGTTTCGGGCTTGCCGCCCATGGCGACGCCGAGGCGCGTGATTTCAGCGAGCCCTCTGGTGATCAACGCCGATCGGGTGTTGTCTCCAGCCCCCAGACCATCACCCATGCCAACGGCGATGGCGATGATATTCTTGAGCACGCCACCCAGTTCGCAACCGAGCAGATCGGTATTGGTATAAACACGGAACAGGCCCGAGTGAAAAAGCTGCTGCAACTGCTTGACGATAATCTCGTCTTCCATCGAGATCACACTGGCAGCGGCTTGGCCCGCCATGATTTCGCGCGCCAGATTGGGACCCGTTAACACGCCGACCGGATGGCCCGGCAGGACTTCTTCAATCACTTCGGTCATCCGTTTGCTGGTCGCCAGTTCCAGACCCTTGGTAAGGCTGATGATCGGAACCCACGGCCGCAAATGTTGTTTCGCTTCTTCCAATACGCTGCGAAAATTGCTGGAAGGTATTCCCATCACCAACACGTCAGCGCCAGACACGGCCTCACCGATTTCGGAGGTTGCGGTCAGAGCTTCGGGCAATTTTATGTCGGGCAAATATTTGCTGTTACAATGATTGTCGTTGATATCGCGGACCGTTTCCTCATCCCGCGCCCAGAGCTTTATCGGCGCATTGCGCGAAACCAAAGACGCCACCGTGGTTCCCCACGATCCGCCGCCTAGCAATCCAACTTTCAATTCCATAAATACCCTCAATCGATGACTTCTCTAGCGGGAGTGCATCCTGTTCAAACTGAAGGGAATTTCAGTATTTTGCAAGGAACTCGAGATGCTTTGCAGCGGTGGCCTTCGGATTCTCAATCATCGGAACATGTCCGACATCCTCAAAAATCACTGATTCAGCGTTAGGAATGCCATCCTCAAGCACATCGACACAACTGACATCGATCAACTGGTCATGCCGACCCCAGATGATCAACGTCGGCGCCTTCACCTGACCGAGTTGGTCATTCAGCGGTTTCACTGTTCCGTCTTCCACCAATGTCCAGAAAATCTTGTCGAGCAAATCCCGATGCGCGGCAAAATCTTCATAGAAAATTTTCCGGAATTGCCCGGGCACCTTCATCGGCTTGTGGGCGACAAATGCGAGCATCCGCTTGACGTCATCGGCACTGTGAATCTCCAGCGGATTCTTGCCCGCCTGGGCCTCTTTCTGTAATTCGCTTTCATCGGCTCCAACAACGCCTGCATTGTTGAACAAGGTCATCGAGAGCAATCGGTCCGGATAATCCAGCGCAAAACGCAGCGCAACAAAACCGCCCATGCTGTTGCCGCCAATATGGCATTTCTCGATGCCCATCGCATCCAGGAAATCGCGGACAAGCCTTGCCTGCGTAATCATGTCATAATCACGGCCTATGTCCCGGATATTGTCTCCGAATCCGGGCAAGTCCGGTGCAATCAGCCGATATTTCTCGACCATTTCCGGCGCATACATTGCCCAATTATCCTTGTCGCCACCAAAGCCATGCAGCAGCAGCAAGGGCTCTCCATCGGACGGGCCCCCTTCGAGATAGGGCCAGACCAGATCGCCCACTTTGATCGACTTTTCCGTCAGCTTGCCTTTTCGCCGCAAGGCGTTGCGCAAGAAGCTGAACAACGATCGAGGAAAGAGCACATAAACCGCAATGAATGACACCACCAGGATGCCCAAAACGGTCAGAAAAATTTCGAATGCTTCCAAGTTACACTCCTCTCGTCGCGAGTTGTTTGTCCAACCAGTCCGTCATATCGTTCAAGACTTTATCTTTTTCCGGTTCATTGAATATCTCGTGAAACAATTCCGGATAGATGATGAGTGTCTTGTCACTCGAGGATATCTTACTATCCAGAAATTTAGAGCCTTCAGCAGCAGCTAGGCTGTCCTTTTCCCCATGAAGCATAAGTATCGGCAGCGAAATCTGTCCGGCGTTTTGCTGAATTTTCGTCATGTTGTTCAGCATTTCTGCAGCCAGCCGCGCTCCCATTTTCCCATTGTAAACAAGTGGGTCAGCAAGATAATCAGCGACCACTTGAGGATCACGACTGACACCATTCGGATCCAGTTCGAGTACACCCAATTTGGGGAAAAAGCGGGACAAGAAGCCACTGATGGCCTTCAAAAATGCAGAGGGTTCCTCCGCAGCCTTTATCGCCGGGCCCGACAGGACACAGGCGGCAAATCTGGACTGGTTGGACAATAGGTAGGTAGCGCTGATCAATCCCCCCATACTATGGCCGACAAGCATG
>JAGPVK010000066.1 GCA_018067055.1 Sphingomonadales bacterium
TGACGCCGGGCAGATTCATGGCGATATGGACCAGAGTTCCCGTCTGGCGGAGCTGGACCGGTTCAAGTCGGGTGAAATCAATATTTTATGCGCCTCCGATGTTGCCGCCCGCGGGCTGGATATCAAGGGCGTCAGCCATGTCATCAACTATGATATTCCATGGCATCCGGATGACTATATTCACCGGATTGGTCGCACCGGCCGCGCTGGTGCAACCGGCGTTGCGATTACCTTCATAACCAAAAGCGATGCTGAGCATGTCGAGAGCATCGAGAAGCTGACGGGCATGAAGATCGCTGTCCGCAAAGAGCGCAAGGCCAGAACCGGAGAGAAGTCGGCTGAAAAGGCCGCTGCGAAGCCTGGGTCTGCAAAACCTGCGCCGGCAAAGCCGGATTCTGCTAAGGCGAAAGCACCACGGCAGGATGATGCGCCGAAGCGAGCTCGGCAGGATGACCGGCCGAAGAAGCCACGGCAAGAGCAGAATGATGCGCCAGCCAAGCCAGCACGCGCTGCCAAGGTCCAAGAGAAGAAGCCACCTGTGGTTCAGGACAGCAACGACGATGATGGCGATAGTGGCTGGAATGGCCCGATGCCCAGTTTTCTGGACGCCAAGCTCAACCGCTAATTCGTTCTTATTGCAGCGTCAGGCTGTCCAGGATCACCGTGGCCAGCGGGTCCGTGGACTTCGCCTGGTCGGCAGCATAGGTAATTTCGGCTTTCACCATTGTCCCGTCCGGCTTGCGGAGCATCCGCTGGTTGGACTTCAGACCATTGGTGGATATTCCTGACGCGCGATATTCATCGGCACTGACGGCAGAGCCCTGCATCGCATCGCTGCCATCCTCGACGGCTTCCACCGCTTTGCTCCACGCTGCATCTTCGCGATTTTCTACCCAGCTGACGGCGAGCTTTGTGCCGTTTTCTGTCTCGGTGAAAACCCGGCCATTGTCGTCGCTTTCCGACTCATCGACCGTCCAGTTGCCGGGCACCATGATCGTGTAACCGCGCAAGGAATTGGTGTAGCTTTCCATGTTGGCGAGGTCGAGCGCGACATTCTCGGCACCCTCCGCTCCGGAGGCCTCCGCATCGCGGATCGCCTGGCTTGCAGCATCGGCTTGCCGGGCAAGCTCCTCGCTCGACGGAACGTCGCCCACCGCTTCCTGTTTACCGCAGGCTGAGACGAGCAGTGCGAGCGACAGGGCGGCACCGAATGGAAGAATTGGAAGCATGTTTTTCATATCAGCCAGACTTAAGACCAGCGGCGGGAAACATCAATGGCGATATTGGATTTGCATTGGAATAGAGCTGAATCTGCGCTCGATCGGGCAGTGTTGGATTTTGGCCGAAAATGTCAAACTGGGCAGAAATTTGCAGAATTATGCTGCATTATCAATGCCCAGATCGGCCAGCTTGCGGTAAAGTGTCGAGCGGCCGATCCCCAGACGGCGGGCGACCTCGGTCATCCGGCCGCGATAATGGCCGATGGCAAGGCGGATTACATCGGCCTCGATTTCCTCCAGCGGCCGCAAATTACCGTCTTCGCAATAAAGGGTGATGCCAATGCCTTCCGGACTGTTCATCAGATGGGGCTCTGCGTCGCCGGAATCGGCGACAAAGGAAGCGATCTGCGGAAATTCCTCGCAGCTGAGGGCATTATGGTCGCACATTACCGCGGCCCGGAACAACACGCTCTGCAGCTGGCGGACATTGCCCGGCCAGCGATAGCTGCGCAGCAGGTTCAGCGCATCATCGGTGATGCCAAGGCTGCGCAGGCCGGGCTGGTGTGCGAGGCGAGCAAGAAAATGCCGTGCCAGCGCAGGAATGTCCCCGGTCCGGTCGCGGAGCGGCGGAATTGTAAGCTGCACGACATTCATCTGATAATAGAGATCTTCGCGGAAATTGTCTTTTTCCACTTCCCGTTCGAGCTTGCGATTGGTCGCGGCGATGATCCGGACATCGAGCTGGAAACTGTTAGGGCTGCCGAGCGGCTGGATATCGGAATGTTTGAGGAAACGCAGCAGGCGAACCTGGGTCTCCGGCGGAATCCGGTCGACTTCATCGAGGAAAATCGTGCCGCCTTCGGCCTGTTGCAGCAGGCCGATCTTGCGGTCAAATGCACCGGTAAAAGCGCCCTTTTCATGACCAAAAAGGATCGAATCGAGCAGATTTCCGGTAATTGCGCCGCAATTCAGCTTCAACATCGGCAATTTTGATCGCGGGCTGGCGGCGTGAATCGCGTCGGCGATGACTTCCTTGCCAACCCCGCCTTCGCCCTCGATCAATACCGGAACCCGGGCGCGGGCGGCCTTGGCGGCGATCGCCAGCGCGGCACGGAAAGCGGGAGCAGCGCCGACAATTTCTTCAAATTCCAGCGGCACCGAGATTTTCTCGGTGAGCGGGCGCAGTTCGCCGTCATCCTTGGACGATTCGACGGCGGCGTTGAGCGCCTTGAGCATCAGTTCGGGGGCGACCGGCTTGATCAGATAGTCGGTGGCACCGGCGCGCACGGCGTCAACCGCTTCGGCGATCGATCCGACGGCAGTCAGCATCAGGATTGGCAGGGCGGGACGGCGGGCTTTCAGTTCGATGATCAGTTCGGTGGCCTCGGAACCCGGCACCCAATGATCAAGAATGATTGCGTCGAGCATCATGCCATCCTGCGTGCCCAGCGTGGCAATCGCGGTTTCCGCATCGCGGGCATAGATAGTGCGGAATCCCGCGCGCGAAGCCAGCGCCGAAATCAGCCGACATTGCGCCGGCTCATCATCGATCAGCAGCAGTAATTTTGTGCCGTTTTGTGCCATTTTTGTCCCGATTGTCCCAATATGAAGCATTTTCATAGCGGCAACCGGTAAAGAGCCGATTAAAGGACCGATAAAAATTCTATCCAAAATGACGGTGGGTAGGACTTGAGCCGTCGCTCATATAGGGTTACACCTCGCGCCGGTTTTGCAATGAAAAATGGGGATATCATGACAGCGAATAACAATTTGGGCGCGGCGCAGGAAAACTACGCGAAATTTCTATCGATGCTGAAGTTCGGCACCATTGCGGTCGCTTTGGTAGCAGTGTTGGTGGTGATACTCATTTCCTAACGGATTGGAATCTAGTGTGAAAATTGCGGTATTGAAGGAACTCGCCGATGGCGAAGCGCGCGTCAGTGCGTCGCCCGAAACGGTCAAGAAATTCATGGCTCTGGGCGCCACGATGGCCGTCGAAAAGGGTGCGGGCGAATCCGCTGCAGTTGCCGACACGGATTATCAGGACATGGGGGCGACGATCGGCACCCGCGCCGCCGTGCTGAAGGATGCCGACATCGTTCTG
>JAGPVK010000071.1 GCA_018067055.1 Sphingomonadales bacterium
GGCGCAGAAATAGTGGCGGCCAATATGGCCGACCTGCATGGAATATTGAACCGATGAGCGAGCCAATCGACGAACAACCCGCATATGTACCCGATCCGGTGAAGGAAAAGCAGGCCAAGGCGGTGCATTTCATGGTCAGCATGATCCGTCTGCTTGGCGTGGTGCTGGTGATGCTGGGGCTGGCGATTGTGCTGGAACGCTTGCCGCCGGTCCCACCACCGGTCGGCTATGTGCTGATCGCTTTGGGTCTGGCGCAAATGTGGGTCGCACCGGTCTGGATCATCCGCAAATATATTCGCGCCCGCGTCGCCGAGGAAGAAATGGCGAAAGCGGCAGAAGGCACGGACGCCCGATGAAACGCTTCTACAAGGACGTATCGGTATCGCCGGATGATGGCGCATATGCGATCTCTCTGGATGGCCGTCCGATGAAGACGCCGCAGCGCAATCCGCTTGCGGTTCCGGCCTCCGCTCTGGCCGATGCGATTGCTGCGGAATGGGCCGAACAGGGCGAGGATATCATCCCCGCATCGATGCCGTTGACCGCGCTGGCGCAGGGTGCGCTGGATCAGGTCGACAATGAACGCGAGCGGATCGTCTCCCGCATTGCCGCTTTTGCCGACAGCGACATGCTCTATTATCGAGCGGACGCGGGCCAGCAGGCGCTGGTCGATCATCAGGCAGACCAGTGGGACCCGCTGCTCGACTGGGCGCGGCAACGCTATGATGTCAGCTTCAATCTGATCCACGGTATCCGCTATGAGGCGCAGCCGGCAGAGACCATCGAGCGGCTGACATGGGCGGTCGAGGCGCAGGATGATTTTGCCATTGCCGCGATGCTGTCGCTGGTCGGCCTGTCGGGCTCGCTGATCGCGACGCTGGCACTGGTCGAGCAGGAATATGACAGCGCCATGCTCTGGCCGCTGGTCAATCTCGAGGAGCTCTGGCAGGAGCAGATTTGGGGCCGCGATGACCAGGCGGTCGCCGCGCGCGGCATCAAGCAGGCCGAGTTCGAGGCCGCGGCCCGCTTTCTCGACCTGTCGCGTAGTTAGGTTTTCCCTTTTTCCGGTTTTTCCGTTACAGGATTGAAACTGTAACGGAGACTGCATGACAACCGAATCCACATTGTGCGACACACCCGCTCAAGCGGTGGCGTTGCTGGAAAAACTCTACGCCGAACAAATTGAAATCACGGCCGCCCGCTTTCGCCGCTATGCGACGTCGAAACTGGCCAAGGATGATCGCCAGCAGGGACTCTATCCGCAGATCAGCGTCGAAATTCCCGCCGATCAGGCGACCGAAACTAGCCATCTGGCGTCCGGTCATCTGGCCGATATCAACACCTATCGCACCACGATTACCGAACCGAAGCTCTATCGCACCTATCTGCTCGATCAGCTGCAGCGGATCGCCACAACCTTCACCGCGAAAATCCGGGTCGAACTGTCCGACACGCCGATTCCGCTCGCGTTTGTACTCGAGGATGCGGGTTCCGGCCTCGACCGCGCGAAGAAGGAAAAGCTGCCCAATTATTTCCACACGCCCAATCTGGTCAAGACCAATGACGAGATCGTCGATGGCGGCCAGATTTTCCAGGGCGAGGAAGCCTCCGCGCTCGCCCTGTTCACCGCCGAACGAGTCGATTATTCGCTGCACCGGATTCGCCATTATTGCGCGACCGCGCCCGAGCATTTCCAGCCGTTCATCCTGTTCACCAACTATCAGCGCTATGTGGACGAGTTCATCGAACATGGCCTGACCGAAGTGAAGTCCGGCAAGGCCAGCATGCTGGTCGAGCCGGGCAACCGGATCACCGGCAAGGATGGCAAGCCGTCCGCCCCGCCGATCGCCAAGCCGCCGCAAATGCCGGCCTATCATCTGGTTCGCAGCGACGGCCGGCCGGGCGTCACCTTGGTCAATATCGGCGTCGGCCCGAGCAATGCCAAGACGATCACCGACCATCTCGCGGTGCTGCGTCCGCATGTCTGGCTGATGATCGGCCATTGCGGCGCGCTGCGCCGGACCCAGCGGCTCGGCGACTATGTCCTCGCTCACGCTTATCTGCGCGATGACAATGTGCTCGATGACGTGCTGCCGCCCAGCATCCCGCTGCCGACGATCGCCGAGGTACAGCTGGCGTTGACCCAGGCGGTGCAGGAAGAAACCGGCATCGACAAGTCGAAGCTCAAACAGCAATTGCGTACCGGCACGGTCGTCACCACCGGCGACCGTAACTGGGAATTGCGGTTCGAGCAGATTGCCCGGCGCCTCAACCAGTCCCGCGCCATCGCCATCGATATGGAATCGGCGACAGTCGCGGCCAATGGCTATCGTTACCGCGTGCCCTATGGCACATTGCTCTGCGCCTCTGACAAGCCATTGCACGGCGAAATCAAGTTGCCCGGCATGGCCGATGCCTTCTATCAGGAACGGGTCGGCCAGCATCTGGCAATCGGATTGCGCGCGATTGATCTGTTAGCGAAGGAAGCGGATGCGGGGACGCTGCACAGCCGCAAGCTCAGGAGTTTTGGAGAGCCACTGTTCCGGTAGAGAATTTTCTCCCCCTCTTTTGCTCCCTCCCGCGGGAGGAGCAAAAAGCCTGTCTCGCCGCTGTCACGATCTTCCGTAACTTCAGGAGAAAAAGATCATCGTGTTGAACGACGCCGGTTTCGAACTGAATCATCTTATTCAGCAGAGCAGCAAATTGCGGATCTGGGCGCGGTCGCGACTGTGGGCACAGGTGCTTGCCGCGATGGCGATCGGTGTCGGTACCGGGACATTGCTCGGGCCGGCAGCCGGCCTGGTCCAACCGACAACAGCCAAGATGATCGGCGACTGGCTTGCCCTTCCCGGACAGCTTTTTCTCGGGCTTATCGCGATTGTGCTGGTGCCTCTGGTGTTTTCCTCGATCGTCAGTGGACTGGCCGGCGTTCCCTCGAACGAAGCGATGCGGAAGCTGGGCGTGCGCCTGGGCCTGTTCATTGTCTCGACCACCTTCATGGCGGCCTGGATTGGCATCTCTCTGGCGCAGCTGTTCGAACCAGGCATGGGGATGGATTTGCCGGTCGATAAGCTGCCGCAGCCCGCGACGGCCGCGTCAGGCTTTGATCTGGGGCGGTTGCCGGACATGGTCGCGGGGGTCCTACCGACCAATCCGGCGGCGTCGGTGATCCAGGGAGATTTGCTGGCGATCGTGATCCTTGCGGTGCTGACCGGAGTCGCCGCCACCCAGATTCAAAAGGAGAAGGCCGCACCATTCCTTGCCCTGCTTGACTCGCTGATGTCGATTTCGATGACCATCGTAAAATGGGCAATGCTGTTGTCGCCGCTCGCCGTGTTTGGGCTGATGGCGCAGCTGATGATCCAGATCGGACTGGACTCGCTGTTGGGTCTGCTAAGCTATGTCGGCACAGTGCTGCTGGGCCTGGTGCTTCTCTTTGTCATCTACGCCATATTCTTGAGACTGATTGGCGGCCTTGGTTTCAGTTCCTTCCTGAAAGTGGCGGGGCCCAATCTGTTGCTGGCCTTTTCAACCTCCAGTTCATCGGCCGTCATGCCCAGCACGATCCAGACCGCGCGCCAGTTCCAGGTGCCGGACGAGGTCGCGCATCTGGTGATTCCGCTCGGAGCGACGATGAACATGGCGGGCACGGCGCTCTATCAAAGCGTGGCGATTCTGTTTCTCGCGCAAATATCGGGCGTCGACCTGAGCGTAACCGAAACGATGCTGCTGGTCGGCACGCTCGTCGCCTCATCCATCGGCGCACCGGGCACACCCGGCGTCAGCATCGCGATATTGGCGAGCGTCGCGGCGGGGTTCGGCATCCCGGCGACCGGGCTGGTGATCATATTGGGCGTGGATCGCCTTCTGGACATGAGCAGAACCGTGGTGAATGTGACCGGCGATATTACGGCGGCAGTCATCATGAAGAATACGCTGGCTTGAGTTGGCTGAATCCATCGATCCCGTCCGACGTCTCTTCGCCCTGACTTTGGCCAAGCAAGGTAAGTGCTGAACTCAGGTCATATAACAGATCATCCACATCTTCGAGGCCAACCGAGATGCGCACAAGGCCATCGTCGATGCCGTGGCTGTGGCGTTGCTGCGGCGAGTAGGTGGAATGGGTCATGCTCGCCGGATGCTGGATGAGCGTTTCGGTGTCGCCGAGCGATACCGCCCTCTGGATGAGATTGAGTCCATTCATCAGGGCCAGTCCGGCATCATAGCCGCCAGCCAATTTTACCGCGATCATGCCGCCAAACTGATCCATCTGTCTGCGCGCCAGATCATGTTGCGGAAAGGAGGGCAGTCCGGGATAGAGAACCTCGGCAACAGCGGCGTGGCCCTGCAGGAAACCGGCGATTGCTTCTGCCGATTCGACATGTTGCCGCATGCGGATCTTCAGGGTTTTCAATCCCCGCATCACCAGCATGGCGTTGAACGGAGCCATCACCGCGCCGGTCATATCCTTCATGCCGGTCAAGCGGATTTCCGAAATATCTTCTGCATTGCCGACAACAAGCCCGGCGACGACATCACCGTGACCGCCGAGATATTTTGTTGCCGAATGCACCACAAGATCGGCCCCAAGCTCGAGCGGCCGGGTGATCACCGGCGTGGCATAGGTATTGTCCACGATGCATCGCGCACCGGCCCGCTTCGCGATTGCGGAGATTGCCGCAATGTCGACAAGCCGCATGTTCGGATTGGCGGGCGTTTCGAAAAATACGATCTTGGTTTTCGAGGAGATAGCGCGCGACAGCTGCTCGGGATCTGTCAGGTCGACATGAGTGATCTTGATTCCGAATCGAGCCAGGCCATGGCTCATGAAGGCGAATGTGCAGCCGTATAATGTCAGGTCGGTAATCAGTTCATCGCCCGGTCGCAGGAATGTCCATAATGTTGACGTTATAGCCCCCATACCGGATGCTGTTGCCAGACCGGCTTCGCCATTTTCCAGACTGGCAATCCGTTTCTCCAGCAGATCGGTGGTCGGATTGGAGATACGGGAATAGAAATGACCTGGCTCCTCTCCCGAGAACATCCTGCCGCCTTGTTCGGCGCTTTCGAAGGTGAAGGTCGATGTCAGATGCAGCGGCGGGGTCAGGGCCCCTTCTGATCCGCTGGCCTCATAGCCGTGGTGGATCGCCCGTGTGGCGAAGCCCAGAGAATTAGGTTTTGATTGAAGGTCACTCGGCATGCTTTTTCTCCCGTGGCATTGCTTTGCCACAGATCGGCGGGCTTTAGATTGCCATATTGACCCTATATATCTGGTATTTTGGCATATATGACCCTAAACACGCGTCATGGATAAAAAAGATCGACAAATCATTCGCGAACTCCAGAAAAATGGCAGGCTGACAAATCTCGAGCTGGCGGAACGCGTCAATCTGTCGCCATCGCCCTGTTTGCGCCGCCTGCGAAATCTGGAAAACACCGGTGTGATCCAGGGCTATGCCGCCCTCATCGATCAGAAGGCTTACGGGGTTCCCCTGACCGTTTTCGTGAGCGTTGCGCTGGAAAAACATTCAACGGCTGCGGTGCGTGGCTTCGAAGACAAGATCAAGGAAATTGACGCGATTCTCGATTGTTTCCTGACCACCGGAGATGCCGATTATATGCTGCGCGTCGTGGTTGCTGATCTGGAAGTCTACGAGAATTTTGTCCGCACCGAGCTGCACGCGCTTCCCGGCATTCGATCAATTGACACCAGATTTGCTTATGGTGTGGTCAAAAGCACTCATGTCTATCCGGACGTGAAATGACTGTCCCGGCAGCATGACGGTCGCCGACCGCAGGGTGTGGCTGGCGTCACGATATTTTTGCATTTTCCCGAAATACGAGTTTCGGCTGACTAAACCCCCAGCGCCGCCGCCGCCTCTCTAATCCGCTTCGCTTCCGCGCCATCATTCTTGAACGCCTGCAAGCCCCGGTCCAGCGCCTGCTTCGCCTGCACCGTCTGGCCCAGTTGCATGCGGCTGCGGATCAGCATGATCCAGCCGTTGGCGTCATTCGGATTGGCCTGCAGCCGCTTGTCGAGACCGTCGACCATATTGGCAATCATCGCCTCCTGCTGGCCGGGGGGCAGGGCGGCGGCGTCTTTCATCTGCTCGCGGCTGGGTCCGGGAATGGCGGCGGTGGCGACTGCCGGGCCGTCGGTAGTGATGCCACCGGTTGGCGCAGCGGGCGTGGCGTTGGCGAGACGGGCGGCGACGTCAATGCCTTCCTTCTCCGCCACCTGTCCGATCACCCGGCGGATATCGGCGGCGTAAGGCGCGTCGGCGGGCGTGTCTGCGAGCAGCGCGAACCAGTCATTGATCGCGCCCTTGTGGTCGCCGGAAATATCTTTCTGCACCGCCAGGAAATAGCGCGCGCGGGCATCCTTGGCGTCATGTTTCAGCGCATTGCGGAAGGCCGCGGCGGCGTCTGGCGGGACCTGCTGGCCATCGCTAGCCATCACCAGTGCCTCGCCGAGCATCGACCAATATTCCGGATTTTCCGGATCGAGTGTGGTCGCGCGTTTCATCGCGGTGGCCGATTCGGCAAATTTTTGCGTTTCGAAATAGCTCCACCCCAGCATCCGCCAGCTTTCCGCGTCGTCGGGATTTTCCTGCAGCTTTTTTTCCAGACCGGCGATCACTTCGTCGACGCTGGGTGCCGTTTCGTTCTC
>JAGPVK010000364.1 GCA_018067055.1 Sphingomonadales bacterium
AGGACGGCGAAGGCGAGACGGAAAAGGACAATGGCCTGATCCTGCTGATCGCACCCAATGAACGAAAGGTGCGTGTCGAAGTCGGCTATGGTCTCGAAGGGATCATGACCGATGCATTGTCGAGCATCATCATCCAGAACGATATCCTGCCGCAATTTCGCGATAACAATATGGCTGACGGGATCATTGCCGGTGCCGACCGGATTTCCACGCAATTAACTCTGCCCGAAGACGAAGCCCGTCTGATCGCCAAGGATGCGGCCCAACAATCCAGTCAGGGTGACGGCGAGAATATCGGCCTGATCATTTTCTGGGCGTTCGTCCTGATCTTCTTCGTCATCATCCCGATGTTCTCGAACCGTGGCGGCAAACGCTATCGTCGCGGTGCCGGACCGGTCGTGATCTGGGGCGGTGGCTCCGGATGGGGAGGCGGTAGCAGTGGCGGTGGCTTCGGCGGCGGTGGTTTTGGCGGCGGCGGCTTTAGTGGAGGCGGCGGCAGCTTTGGCGGCGGCGGCGCATCGGGGGGTTGGTGATGGCAAAAGTGAACCAGTTTACCCCGGACGACCACAAGGTCGTCACAGCCGCAGTTTCCCGGGCAGAGAAGTCAACCGATGGCGAAATCGTCACCATCGTAACCGGCGAATCCGATCATTATGGCGATGTCGCCTGGGCCATATCCGGTCTGGTCGCACTGACCGCCTTGCTGGTCATCAGCCTGTTCCCGGAAATATATCTGCATATCATCGACTGGCTGGCCGGCGGCTGGAGCGGCATGAGCGCCCTGCCCTATTGGGCTTTGTTCATATTCGCGGCGCTGAAATTTTTCGGTACGCGACTGATCCTGATCTGGAGGCCTTTGCTGTTCATCCTGATCCCGTCACCGATCAAAAAAGCGCGTGTGCGCAAACGTGCAATATCCCTGTTCCGGGTGTCCACCGACCATCGAACAGTCGGACGAACCGGCATCTTGCTCTATCTGTCGATGCGCGAACATCGGGCCGAAATCGTGGCGGATGAAGCCATCGTCGCGAAAGTGGAGCCTTTAATCTGGGGCGACGCGATGATCGCAATGATCGACCTGGTCCGCTCTGGTGCGCCGGGAGAAGGCATGGCCGAAGCGGTCCGCCAGATGGGTGTTGTGCTGTCCGAGCATTTCCCGAAAACCAACCAGAATCCCAATGAATTGCCCGATCGGTTGATCGAACTTTGACGATCGCTACGCCCTGAGCTTGTCGAAAGGTGATTTTTGCGGCAGGCGCTGCTCAGACTGGCTCAGCACGAACAGGGTAAGAATGTCCGAAAATATAGAAATCATGTGGGAAGGCCGCTTCATCACGGCCAAGCGTCAAGGTAAATGGGAATATGTTTCGCGCAGTCGCGGCATCCGGGCCGCGGTCATTCTTGCTATCGATGCGGGGCATGTGCTGCTGGTCGAGCAATATCGGGTACCGCTCGGTAAAAATTGTATCGAGTTGCCCGCAGGACTGGTCGGGGATCATGACCATAACAGCGATGAAGACAGCTCGATCGCCGCAATCCGCGAACTGGAAGAGGAAACCGGCTATCGCGCGGAGACCATCGAAAATTGCGGTGAATATTATTCGTCACCCGGCATGGTTTCGGAGAGCTTCACGCTGTTCAAGGCTGGCGGACTCACCAAAGTCAGTGAAGGCGGAGGCGTCGACGGTGAAAATATCACCGTCCACAGGGTCGCACTGGCCGAACTGAGTGCTTTTCTCGCAGGCAAGCGCAACGATGGCGCAGGAATAGATGTGAAATTGCTGCTGTTTTTACAAGCGGGCTGAGCGTGGAAAAATCAGGAGATGGGTTCCTGCCTTCGCAGGAACACAGCTAGCGAAAATTGTCAGCGTAAGCCTGGATTTTCAACGTCTTGTGCGGCGTGGGAATCACCGAATAATCAATCGCGTGCTTGTCGGCATAAGCCTTGGCTGCATCACAGCTATCAAAGCTCAATTCTACCTGCCGCTGGGTATCACCGGACCCGGCCCAACCGGTCAACGGATCTGGCTTGCGCGCTTCCGCCGGTTCAAATTCCAGCACCCATTTGTCGGTCAAGGCCCTGCCCGACTGCATAGCATTTCTGGGGATTTGATAAATTCTTGCGGCCATTTTCTGTTCCTGTCCTGAACCGCTTCAATAAGCGCGGGATATTGCAAATTCAACCGCTTCGGTCATCGCATCTTTCGCTTTGCCGGATGCAAAAATTCCCAGCGCGTCGATTGCGCGTTGGCCATAGTGCCGGGCCCGCGACATCGTATCGGTCATCGCACCGGTCGAGCGAATCAAGCCGGTTGCCCGGGCCAGATCTTCATCCGACGATTTATGGCCGATGATTGCATCTTTCCAGAACTTGCGATCTTCTTCGTTGCCCCGTGCATAGGCCAAAATAACCGGCAGAGTCACTTTCCCCTCGCGGAAATCATCACCGGCATCCTTGCCCATGGTTTCACGGTCGGAGCTATAGTCGATCGCGTCATCGACCAGCTGGAACGCAATGCCGAGATTGCGGCCATAGCTGTCCAGGGCCAGTTCAATTTCATCATCGCATTCCGCAACCACGGCCGATATCCGGCTGGCTGCGGCAAACAACGCCGCCGTCTTGGCACCCATGATATCGAGATAGCGGTCTTCGCTGGTCTCGATCTTGCGCTGCGCGGTCAACTGGTTGACCTCGCCTTCCGCGATCACGGCGGACGCGATGGACACTATTTTCAGGACTTTCAGCGAGCCATCCTCGACCATCAGCTCAAACGAACGGCTGAACAGAAAATCGCCGACAAGGACAGTTGCCGGATTGCCGAAAATCAGATTGGCCGCAGTCTTGCCGCGCCGCAAATCCGAACCATCGACCACATCGTCATGGAGCAGGGTCGCCGTGTGGATAAACTCGACTGCAGCCGCCAGTTTAAAATGACGATCGCCCGGATATCCGATCAGTTTCGCCGCTGCCAGAGTCAGCATCGGGCGCATGCGCTTGCCGCCGCCGGCGATCAGATGGCCAGCAAGTTCGGGGATAAGTGGAATTTCCGACTGCATCCGGTCCAGAATCACGCTGTTCACCTGATTCATGTCGCTGGCGACCAGCGACATGATAGGCTCAAGTGAAGGCGCGGTGTCCCGCCCGAGATGATGGACCGTTGCTGACATGTTGCACCGGATGTGGCAAGTCACTAGGGATAAGGCAAGTGAAATAAGGCGTCATGCGATTGCGTTCTGGATAAGTGGGGCAAAATCTTCGGCGGGCAGAAATCGGGCAGCAAATCATGGACGAAAAACTGAAGCAATATCGTGAAAGCATCAACAATATCGATGCGGCGCTGGTGTTCATGCTGGCCGAGCGATTCAAGGTCACGCAAGCGGTCGGCGAATATAAGGCCAGAAACAGCCTGCCACCGGCCGATGGCGCGCGCGAGAAAGAACAGATCGCCCGCTTGCGCCAGCTTGCCAGCGATGCCAATCTCGACCCGGAATTTTCGGAAAAATTTCTGCGCTTCATTATCGATGAAGTGATTCGGCACCATGAACGGATCCGGGAAGCTTCTGACTAGGTTTTAGACCGGGCTGACTTTGGCGACCTCCACCGCACCAACAACCCGCTCCAGCTATCAATCTCTTCGATTATCAGCCAAAGGCCTGATGCGGCAACTTCGCCCTACCAATACCATTCTCAATCCAGTTTCATGACAAAAGCATCACCAATATTCTCCAGATGGTACCGTTGGAGATAGTCGGAATAGGTCGGATCGTCCGGATAAACCTTCTTGATCCGAGGCTCGATCAACTCGGCATCCGCTGTTCCGACCGGATGTCTGATCACTATAACCCGGTCAGCATCCAGTTCGACCGTACCGGCGTTTCTCCCGATCGGTTTCACCTGGTCAACCAGAAACGGTCCATAGGCTTTCATATAATATTTGAAGTTATGACTATCGGCATCATATTTGACCGAAGGAAAACGCGTTTCAAAATACAGGTTGGGCGAATGCTCCAGAAGACCGTCAGTCGTAAATTTGAGAAAACTGGTTACATCGGGATCGCTGCTGGCGAATTCTGATTGCTCGGGACTGACAGATTTGCTGATGGCGTGAAGCGGAGTTTTGTCAGCAAAAGCTGTGCAACTCAGCAGGACCGGTGAAGCAAGGGCCGCACTGGCGATCAAGCGCCAATGCCATCGAAAATACATGCATTGGTGATGATGCATTTTACCCATCCTTTTCTGCATCCCTGTTTTTCAATGGCCGATCGCCGAAAAAACCTAGCCTTCGGCAATCTCGCTCTTCGGCAATCTCAACCGCACCAGCAATCCGCCCAGATCCTCGCTTTCTTCCAGCGATACCGAGCCTTCGTAGATTTCCGCTACATCCCGGACAATCGCCAGCCCCAATCCGGTGCCGGGCTTGCCGCTATCCAGCCGCACGCCGCGATCGAAGATGCGCTGGCGTTCTTCCTCGGGAATGCCACGGCCGTCATCTTCGATTTGCAGTTCAACAAATTCATCATCGCTGTCGACGGTGATAAACACACTACCGCCACCATATTTCGCAGCATTCTCAACCAGATTGCCGATCATTTCGTCGAGATCCTGGCGCTCGACCGAAGCCACCGCATTCTTGTCGCCATCAATATCGATCCGGACATGCGGATAAAGTCGCCCGACCGCGCGTTCGACCGCTTGCAGGCTTTGCCAGACCTTGGCCCGGCTGTGCGCATGGCCGCGTCTGCCGACCGCCCGGGCACGAGCCAGATGATGGTCGACCTGTCGCCGCATGACGCCGGCTTCGCGGATCACCGTGTCTGCCAGATCGTCTGCCTTGGCGGTGGCACTGTTCATGATCACGGTGAGCGGTGTTTTCAGGGCGTGAGCGAGGTTCCCCGCATGCCTTCGCGCTTCTTCTGCCTGCTTCTCATTATGGTCGAGCAAGGCGTTCAGTTCGTCAACCATCGGCGTGACTTCGATCGGCATCGGTTCAACCACGCGGCGCTGCTGTCCGGTCCGCATCGCCGCGATGGCAATACGAATCTTGCGCAGCGGCCACAGACCATAGAGCGTCTGCAACGCCGCCATGCCAATCAGGCCGAGCGCCAGGATCAGGAAACTGTTGACCAAAATCGAACGGATATTGGATATCTGAGCATCCAGCCCGTCCCGGCTCTGGCCGACCTGAAACAGCCATTTTGTGTCGGAATCCGGCAGGATTATCGTGCGTTCGAGCAACCGCAACGGTTCATCCGGAAATTGCTTGCTGTCGTAGGTATGGGTTTCCCGGTCATCATGGCTGATGTTTGATTCCAGCGTGCGGTCCCACAACGAGCGGGATGGAAAATCATCATGGCCCGCGCCGCTGATCTGCCAGTACAGGCCGCTATTCGGTTCCAGAAAACGCTGGTCTCCCAGCGGCCGGTTCAGAAACACCTCGCCATCGGGTCCGATCTCGGCCGAGGCGATCATCGCCGTCAGCACATATTCCAGCTGATTGTCGAAATTGCGGGTCACCGCGTCGTTCAGCACCCGGTCCAGCGCGAAGCCACCACCGAACAGCAGAATCACAATCCAGGCCGCAGCAATCCCGATCATCCGCCGACCGAGCGAGCCGGTGGTCTGTGTACCTAGTCGAGATTGGGTTTTCGGTGCCTTTTCATCGACCGGAATATCTATCTGGGCTGATTCATTCAGGCTTCGGGATCCTCTAGACTATAGCCAAGCCCCCTGATCGTCGAAATGACCTCGGCCCCCAATTTCTTGCGGATACGGGTAACGAACACCTCAATGGTATTGGAATCGCGGTCAAAATCCTGATCGTAGATATGCTCGATCAGTTCGGTCCGGGATACCACCTTGCCCTTGTGATGCATCAGATAGGAGAGCAATTTATATTCCTGCGCCGTCAGCTTGACCGGACTGCCGTCGAGCGTAACTTTGCCCGATCTTGTATCGAGACGCACGGTTCCGGCGGTGAGTTCTGAAGAGGCGTTGCCCGACGCGCGGCGGATCAGCGCCCGCAGCCGTGCAATCAGCTCCTCGGTCTGGAAGGGTTTCGCCAGATAATCATCGGCGCCTGCATCCAGGCCGGCGACCTTGTCCGACCAACTGTCGCGAGCGGTCAGCACCAATACCGGAAAATTGCGCTCCTCCTTGCGCCAGCGATCGAGCACTGTGAGACCGTCAATTTCCGGCAGGCCGAGATCCAG
>JAGPVK010000444.1 GCA_018067055.1 Sphingomonadales bacterium
CGTGCTCGCTGGCGGGATTGGCGGAGCGATTGGCAATCTGATGGCCGACGCGATTTTCGGGTCGGCCGAGCGCCGGAAGGTGCGCCGGATCAACATGCGCCGATGCATGGCCTTCAAGGGCTATGATCGATATGGTCTGGAAAAGGATCTCTGGCAGGCCTTTCATTTCGAAGAAGGTTTCGGCTCGGTCGACGACGACAAGCGCCGCGAATATCTTCTGAAGCAGGCCAAGGTCGCGTCTGGTACAAAGCCTGAGCAGGAGGTGTTACAGCCATGACATTTGTGAAACTTTTTGCTGCGACCACGATGGTTGCTCTGGCTTCGCTTGCGGTGCCGTCCGTCGCCAAACCGGTGGAAGAAAAAAATCTGGTTTCTGGCAAGTTCAGCTTCGATGAAACCAAGGGCTATATTTACCTGCATGGCCCCGGTCGGCAAAATGGTATTTTTCTGCGTCTTCCTGACGAGGAAGACAAGACTGCCTATCAGAAAGAGTGGGTAGAAGAACTGGCCAAAGCGCAGGAAAAATATGCGAAGAAGCTGACGCGTTGGGAAAGAGAAGTCGCGGTCGTTCAGCAAACCGGCAAAAATCCTTCGGCCAAGCCGATTGAACCAACCGCAGAAAATTTTTCGATCGGTGCCATCGAATTGCGCGGACAGGTCAGCTTTGGCCCGATGTTCGTTTTTTCCAAAGATGGCGAGGGTGATTCTCGCAAATATGCATATATGGAAGAAGTCGAGCCGGGCGATTATGTCTATTACGGACCGGTGTTTGCCAATCCCAATGGCGGTTATTTTGGCACCTGCTTTTGCATGGGTAGCGTACAATTCTCGGTCAAGCCGGGCGTTGTAACGAATATTGGCAACTTTCTGTTCGCGGCGCCAGACTATGATTCTGTCACCACGAAAATCTCCGATATCAGTGCCCAGCAAGCCACTTCGGTTCTGACCAGTGAGGCCGTGGATATGAATTTGCCGGCATCGCTGCAAGCGGTCGCAACCGAGCAGGCGGACTTCAGGGCATCTGGCAAGATGGACAATTATTATGGCGTGACGATTGACCGGATACCGGCGATCGACGGCATTATCGCTTATGAAAGAGACGTGGTTGTCGATTTGAAGCAGCCGATCGCAGATAATCAGTCGCCTAGGATAGCAGACAATCCGGGTGGCGCAGAAACAATCGAAGCAGATGAGAATTTGCCCGTTGAAACAAATCCCTGAATTGGGTCACTGACCACCGAAACGAGACTTGCCCTTCATGCGCCTTTACGCTAGGCGCGCGGGTCAATCGTACTTCGATAGAATTTTGACGACGTAGCTGGGCGGGCGTGGCGGAATTGGTAGACGCGCCAGATTTAGGTTCTGGTATCTTCGGGTGTGGGGGTTCGAGTCCCTTCGCCCGCACCAAGTTTGTCGCAAACTCTATCGAAACACACCGAATATGAAGGCACCAGAAGGATAGTCATGCAGATTGTTGAAACGCTGAACGAAGGTCTGAAACGGGCCTATGAAATCAAGATCACCGCGAAAGATATCGAGTCGCGTGTTGATGCCGAGGTCAAGAAACTTGCCCCTCAGGTCA
>JAGPVK010000112.1 GCA_018067055.1 Sphingomonadales bacterium
CTGGGATCGGCGGGTCGGTCGCCTCCTACTGGTTCTCCCCCCTGCGGACCCTGTCCGTGGGTGCCAGCGGGGCGATCTTCGGGCTCATGGCGGCATGGATCATCATCGGCCGGCGCCTCGACCGGGACGTGACCCAGATCATCGTCCTGCTCGGGATCAACGTCTTTGGCGTATACCGCTATCTGTGGCGCAAGCCGAAGGCCGGCAGCGCCGATTGAGGGCCAGACATTGAGGGCCAGTCAGCGCCCGGCCAGCGTATCGGCGATGATCCGCCAGACCTTGGGGTTGAAGCCGAGCCCCAGATGCCCGCCATCGACGCGGATATTGCGGGCCTGCGGATTGTAGATGTCCCGGGCGATATCGGGGCCGACGATGCCGTCCCGGTTGGAGTATATGACGGTCAGCGGCTGGTCGAAGCCGATGCTGTTGCGCTGATGGACTTCGCGCTCGAACTGGTCGAGCTTGATATCGGCCGAGCGGGCGTAGCGCTGGCCCGGCGTGGTATATTTGGGACCGCCGATGATCGGCGTGCCCATGGTGATCACCTCGCGCACCAGATGCGGCGACAGGCGCGCGGTCTCCCGGGCGATGATCCCGCCCAGCGACCAGCCGATCAGCGTGAAGGGCTGCTCGCCATTCTCCGCGAACCGGGCTTCGGCGACGGCGGTAAAGCGTGCAACATCGCGATCGACCGAACCCTTGTTGCGGCCCAGCGACCAGTCGGCAACGTCATAGTTGATCCGCCCCAGAAAGCCTTCCAGCGGCCGCATCGACAATTCGCTGCCGCCATAGCCGGGGATCAGATAGACCGGTCGGCCATCGCCGCGCGGCGCGGTCACCAGTCGCGGCCATTGCATGCCGAAGCGGACCAGATCGAGCGGCAGCGACAATTCGCCCAGCTGCGCCAGACGGTGCGGCGGGCGCAGTCCGGTTGGCATGTCTATCGATTCGCTCATCAGCAAGCTCCGTCATTGAGCTGCCAGAATAGTCGTTTATCTCGCGGGTGCAACATGAACCAAGGAACAGGCGGGATCAGGCTTTTGCCAGTGTCCGATTCTCCGCCCCGTTGCCCGGTATGATCTCGACAATGATATCGCCAGCCTCCAGCATGCTTGCCTCGTTTTCCCAAAAACCGAACACCGCATCGCCGCGGTAGATCCTTACACCCAGGCCCGAGCCGACCACTTCGCTCATCGCCATACCGACCTCTGCCTCGGTCACCGCTCGCTGGACCAGTTTCACGCGACCGGTGGCAGAAGCAAGATCGCTGAGATAGTCCGAAATCTTGGCACCTTCGCAACTCCCGGCGAGCAGCAATCCGGCGAAGCTGACCGGATTGATAACCGTCGTCGCCCCGGCCTGCCGTGCGAGCAGTTCATTGTCCGCCGCCTTGATCGATACGCTGATCGGCAGATGATAAGCCAGATGGCGGGCAGTGAGTACGATCAGGATGCTGGTGTCGTCGCGCCCGGCCGATACAATCAGCGAACGCGCCCGCGATATCTTCACGTTCATCAACGCATTGTCGCGCGTAGCGTCCCCGTTGATCACCGCACAGCCGAGCTTCTCCGCCAGCGACAAGGCGTCGTCCGATGTATCGATCACGACAATTTCTTCCGGCTTGGTGCCACGCGCGAGCAGTTCCTGCACGGCCTCGCTGCCGCTCGTACCAAAGCCGGCGATCACGATATGGTCGTGCAAATTGCTTTGAATCAGTTTCATGCGCCAATTGTCCCAGGTTCGTTTGAAAACAAAATTATAGGCCGTGCCGACAAAGATTAGCACGACGAAGATGCGAATAGGAGTCACAACCAGTGCATCGAACATCCGCGCCCGTTCGGTAACCGGGGCGATATCGCCATAGCCAGTGGTGGTGATCGAGATCATCGTGAAATAGACAACGTCGAGGAAGCTGACATCGCCGTCATAGCTGTCCTGCAGGCCATTGCGGTCAAAATAATGCACCGATACAGCCATACCGATAAGCGCAAGAACGAAGGTCACCCGCCAGGCAATGTCAGCCCAGATCGGCAGACTCGAACGCCGCCGAAGGGTGAAATAGTCGGAAATCTTGCGGTTGCTGCTGCCTGCCATGGTCCGTTCAGCCGCGCTTCGGCAGATGGATGTTCGGATCAACCGGTTTACGATCCTTGCGGATTTCGAAATGCAGCTGTGGTTGCTGCACATAGCCGCTTTCACCGGCAAGGCCGATAATGTCGCCCGCCTTGACCTTCTGGCCGCGTGTCACATTCAGTTTGTCAGCATGCCCATAAGCAGTAACCCAGCCGGAGCCGTGGTTGATCAGTATCAGACCACCGAAAACACCAATCTCGTCACCGCTATAGGCTACCACTCCGTCGGCGGATGCACGGATCGGCGTTCCCCTCGCAACGCCGATGTTCAGTCCATCATTGACCTTGCCGCCGCCTTTGCTGCCAAAACTGGAAATGACAGTGCCATCAACCGGCCACTGGAACCGTCCGGAAAAACCGGCCGGTGTGGCGATAGCAGCATTGGGCGTGATCGCTTTTCGCCAATCGGAGGGTTCGCGCGCAGTCGCGCCATCGGCTAGCGCCGGTTGGCTGCCGGTCACGATATCGTCAATATCCAGATTGAAGGCAGCCGCCCGTTGGTCGATGCTCAAACTGGCCGGATCGACGGGAGCGGTAGCAGGCAGCAGCAGCTTTTGTCCGACACGCAATATATACGGCTCTTCTAGCGCATTGAGCGCGACCAGTTCACGCCATGGAGCGCCATAGGCACGAGCAATCGCAATGCCGGTTTCGCCCGAATTGACGGTATGATAGCGGCCACCGGTAATTTTGAGCCGCTGGCCCGAATGGATCACATGGGGATCAACCAGGCCGTTTGCTGACGCAATGATCTGCGAGCCTGCACCTGTCTTGTTGGCAATCCCGCGCAGCGTGTCGCCGGGCTGCACGATATATGTACCCGATTCCACCTGCTGGGCGTTGGGTGTGACGGGTGCCGCTTGCCAAGTCGACGTCGGCGCCTGCTCTGGAGCCATACCAAGAACGACGGGATCGGTAAGCAATTGCGGTGGAGGCGGAGGCGGGGCATAATCAACACGGCCCGGAGGGATGCAGGCGGTCACCGCCAGAAGCAATGTCAGGATCGCAATATGACGCATATATGACCCCATTAACCAACTCTTCCCCTCACGGGAATGCTATTAGCAGCAAAAGCGCAGCTTGCCAGCCCTGCTACCCAAAACCTAGTAAATTCGCAGAACAGTGGCGGCGAGTCAGGGGTATAGCTTTTTCAAGCCATCCATCGAATCATAATGGGTAAGATCGAGATGGAGCGGTGTTATCGATACAAATCCATCGGCAATCGCTTCCAGATCGGTGCTATGCGCCGGTGTTTCCACCATCGGTCCGAGACCGAACCAGTGATATTCAAAGCCGCGCGGATCGCGATTGCTGACAATCTGCAGGCGGCCATAGTCCCGGATACCCTGCGACACGACCCGCACTCCCTTGACGTCGCTCGCTGACAGCGCTGGAAAATTGATATTCACCAGCGTCCGGTGATCCATGCGCTGCTTGATCAGCGGGCGCAACACGCGCTCACCCCAGTGAGCAGCAGCATCAAACGGCACATTGGCGCCAATATCCTCGCGAGCATAGGCCTGGCTGAGCGCGATCGACGGAATTCCTGCCAATGCACCTTCCATCGCGGCTGAGACGGTGCCCGAATAGGTAACATCCTCACCCAGATTGGCACCCCGATTGACACCGGACAAAATGAGATCGGGCGGACCATCTTTCATGATCTTGGCAACCGCCATCATCACGCTGTCGGTCGGCGTGCCATCGACCGAATATTGCTGGTCGCCGCGCTTGCGGATGCGCAGCGGCCGGGTCAAGGTAAGCGAATGGCCCGCTCCCGAATTCTCGTCGGACGGCGCGACAATCCAGATATCGTTGGAAAAATGCGAGGCGATATCGAGCAAGACCTTCATGCCCGGCGCGTCAAAACCATCATCGTTGGTCAGCAAAATCCGCATCAGCCCGGCTCCAGTTTGTCGATCCCGCCCATATAAGGCAATAATGCTGGCGGAATGGTGACCGAGCCGTCCGCCTGCTGATAATTTTCGAGCACCGCGACCAAAGTGCGACCCACGGCAAGCCCCGATCCATTGAGTGTGTGGACAAATCTGGTTCCCTTTTCCTCGCCATCGGGACGGAAGCGGGCATTCATCCGACGTGCCTGAAAATCTCCACAATTGGAGATGCTGGAAATCTCGCGATAGGTATTCTGGCCTGGCAGCCAGACTTCCAGATCAAAGGTCTTGCGGGCTGTTGCGCCCATATCGCCGGAACACAGCAGCATTTTGCGATACGGCAGTTCGAGCGCCTTGAGAATTGATTCTGCGGCTTCGGTCATCCGCTTGTGTTCGGCGTCGCTTTCGTCTGGATGCACGATGGCGACCATTTCAACTTTTTCAAACTGGTGCTGACGAATCAGCCCCTTCGTATCCTTTCCGGCAGAACCGGCTTCGCTGCGAAAACAAAGCGTAAGTGCGGTCAATCGGATCGGCAGTTGCGCTTCATCCAATATCTGTCCGCTGACGCTGTTGGTCAGGCTGACTTCTGCGGTCGGGATCAACCAGTGACCATTAGTGGTCTGGAACGAATCCTCGGAAAACTTCGGTAGCTGGCCAGTGCCAAACATCGCCTGATCACGCACCAGCACCGGCGGCGCGCATTCCTGAAAGCCATTTGTCATTGTCTGCTGATCGAGCATAAATTGCCCGATCGCCCGCTGCAGTCTCGCCATCCGCCCGCGCAAAAAGGCAAAGCGTGCGCCCGACATTTCCGCTGCCGTTTCAAAATCCAGACCCAGCGCCGGCCCGATATCGCTATGTTCTTTCGGATCAAAATCGAAGAGACGCGGCTCGCCCCAGCGCTCAATCTCGACATTATCATCTTCATCTTCGCCAACCGGGACGTCATCCGCCGGTAGATTTGGCAGTGCAGCCAGAATATCCTGCAACCGAGCAGAAACTTCGCGCTCTTTCTCCTCGACTTCCGGCAGTTTGCTTTTTAACTCAGCAACTTCCGCCATCAATGCCTGTGCGGCTTCTTCATCACCCTGGCCTTTGGCCTTACCGATCGCCTTGGACGCCTCATTCCGACGCGCCTGCCCATTTTGCAGTTCGGTTTTCAGCGCACGGCTCTGCTCGTCCAGTGCCAATATATTCCGGGCAACGGATTCAACGCCACGCTTCGCCAGCGCGGCATCAAAAACTTCCGGATTTTCGCGAATATATTTTATATCATGCATGGTAATCGCCTATGCCGAGCGTCTGTTTCACTTGCAAGACTGCAAAGAAAAAAGCGGCCAGATTGCTCCAGCCGCTTTTTCAATTTCGCTTGGTTTAAGCTGACTAGACAGCAACCGCCGTTTTCGCCTTCCGGCGACGAGCGAACAGAGCCGCCGCTGCGGCACCGAAAAGCAAAACGACAGGTGGTGCCGGAACATCGGTACCACCAGTAGAACCACCGGTGCTCCCACCCGAAGATGAGCTGGAGCTCGAAGAGCTGGAACTGGAGGAACTGCTCGATGTGCTGCCGCCAAAGCTCGATGACCCGCCGGTCGCGCCCGACGAACTGCTGGTTGAGCTACCCGAAGAGCCTGAACTACCAGAGGAACCGGATGAACCGTGGCCATCACCGCCGCTAGAACTGGACGAAGAGGAACTGCTCGAGGAGCTGCTGGACGAACTGGACGAAGAGGAACTGCTGCCTCCTGTGGACGTGCTAGTGGAACCACCCGTACTGCTGACACCACCGGTCGACGTGCTAGTGGAACCGCCCGTACTACTGACACCACCGGTCGACGTACTGGTGGAGCCCCCGCTGGTTGAGCTACCACCAGAAGATGTACTAGTTGAACCACCGCTACTCGTCGAGGAAATCACGACACTGCCGCCGCCTGAGCTTCCACCGCCAAAAAAGCCACCGAAAAAGCCACCGCCGCCGCCGCTATATCCACCGCTACCGCCAATCACGACCGGGATTGAGCCGCCACCGCCATCAATCGGTGGAGCGGGAGGAATATAAGGAGGCAGAGGAATGGCTTGTGGTGCAGGCGTCTGAGCAATTGTGACGACGGTCGGCTGGCAAGCCGTCACCGTTTTGGTCACCGTGCGCCGCGTCCGTTTTATCTTGCGAGCCGGCTCACCACGCTTGACGATCCGGGATCGAACAGGTTGCTTTTTCGACATCTTTTTCACGTAGGGAGCTGTAGGAGCCTCTGAAACATGCACCGCGCCGCCGCCAATCAGCGCTCCGCCGCAAGTGCAGGCGCATAATTTAGCCATAGCCATCCGTACCGACATAATATCATCTCTCTTCCGCTGTAGACCCGATCAGTAAGCCAGCTTTGCAATGCCAACGCCCCGTTCGCGGTCTCGACATGCATCAGAAAGACAGAATAAATAGTAAATCACAATTGAATTAACCCTGTTTCCCCGTGGAAAATGGAGAAATATGTTAACAGCCAGTATCCAGCCACAGTTAATGTCCCGAATTGGAACCATTTGAGATGGCTTTCTTGCAAAATCGCGAAAAATAAAGATTTTTGGGCTAAACAACGGAGCGCCAAAGGCGATTCAGGGTTATCCAATTATGCGCTACGTCATCTTGTCGATGGGTGAAATTTTCCAATTACTGGATTATTGAATGAACGGTGATTTTGCGCCTTGTTTCCAATGAGTCCGCTGGGTATAGGCCCGCCGTATATATGGTCCAGCCCTCCGGATTCGGCCAGGGCATGATGTTTGGAGAGTATGTTGGCATCCTCGGTAAAAAAAGCATCCGCAAAAAATGGCGCAAATGGCGCAGATCTGGTCCTTGCAGACGGGTATGAACCCAGTGAAGACGAAGAGTTCATGAACGAGCGCCAGCTCGCTTTTTTCAGACAGGCCCTGAAAAAATGGAAGCAGGAAATCATCGACGAATCAAAGGAAACTCTGGCACATTTGCAAGATGGTCCGATTCAGGAAGCCGACCTCAATGACCGGGCGTCGAGCGAAACTGACTGGGGCCTGGAACTCAGAACCCGCGATCGTCAACGCAAGCTGACATCCAAAATTGATTCCGCACTGCGACGGATTGAAGAAGGCGAATATGGCTATTGCCAGGTTACCGGCGAACCAATTTCGCTCGACCGACTGAAAGCTCGGCCGATCGCCACAATGACGGTCGAAGCGCAGGAAGCGCATGAACGGAACGAGAAAATCTCGCGCGATCAGTAATATAATTTACGGTTGCATCCAAAAATTAGCATTTGGGGCTTTCCGCCGTTGTCGATATCTGAAGGAACCGCTGAGCTGGGCCATATTTTCCATGAGAAAAGATCCCAGATATTAACCAAATTTGCACCTCTTTGGCTTTAGTATTTGCTTTGCGACACATGTCTTTACATTTATCGACTACAGGAAGCCCATGAAAGAAACATTTGACGATAGTCTGAAAATGAACAGCCAGGCGCTCGGCCACCCGAAGCGAGAACTCGATCGCGACAGTCTGTTTCTAAAAGCAGAATTGCGCATCGTTGATGGCGATAACTGTGGCGAAGTACGCATCCGCAATCTATCTGCTGGTGGCCTGATGGCCGAAGCTCCAGTGCTTACAAAGCGAGGGGACAAGGTCGAATTGGAACTGCGGAATATTGGTCGCGTCACCGGACATGTCGCCTGGGTCGCTCAAGGCCGATTCGGCGTCGCATTTGACCATCCGATTGACCCGAAACTCGCCAGAAAGCCAGTCGGACAAACCAAATCTGAATTGCCCCGCTACTTGCGCCACCCTACCCAGAATCCCCCCGCCTTCCGCCGGGGGCCAACTTCGCGCTAGACTGCGGGTCGAACTCCCACAATATAGCTTGATTAGAATAACTTCCCTGCATAGGACGCGTTAATCAGTCGATTAAACGGGAGCAGGACATGGCGGGACCATTAAGCGGTATCAATATCATCGAGTTTGCCGGGATCGGTCCCGGACCCTTTTGCGGCATG
>JAGPVK010000117.1 GCA_018067055.1 Sphingomonadales bacterium
CATGCCCTGATCGTCTTCGAGCAAGGCTTTGGCGATATGCGCGGCGGTAATCTGCTGATGGCTCATCCGGATCGCGACGGTCTGGGCAGATTGCAAAAAGCCCTTGGCGCGGTCGGTGAATTTCTCAAGGTTCATTGGTTCATCCTGTTCAATCTCAATATCTTGTTCTAAATATGGTGTTGTCGTCGTGCAACACAACCATATTGATGACTTTTTCCTTCGGGGGTATATGGTAAGCGCTTCGCAGAGGTAAAGTGCACACAGCTTAAGATGCTGTCGGAGAGGAAAATATACGTGAAATCACTTAAGCGGGCAGGCATTGGGCTGATCATCATCATGGTGCTGATCGCCATAGGCCTGACGGTCTGGGAGCCGTTGAGCATAGAGCCATCCGCGCCACCGCCGGAAGCCGCATATGAAGCCCGCATCGTCCGCGACGAATTCGGGGTGCCGCATATTTTCGGCAAGACCGACGCCGATGTCGCCTATGGCGTTGCTTATGCGCATTCCGAGGATGATTTTTCGACGCTGCAGGAAGTGACCGCGATGACGCGAGGCCGGATGGCGACGCTCAACGGTTCGGAAAGCGCACCGATCGACTATATTGCTGCTCTGCTTGATGTACGCGGCACCGTGACCCGCAAATATGACGGTCTGCCGGCGGATGTCCGTGCCTTGCTCGATGGCTATGCCTCCGGCCTCAATGCCTATGCGGCCGACCATCCCGAAGAGGTGAAGCTGGACAAGCTATTCCCCGTCAACGGGCAGGATATTGCTGCCGGCTTCGTCCTCCGTTCGCCGTTTTTCTTTGGCATCAACAATCCCATTGAAGCGCTGGTGCAAAACAAGGAATTGCCGCGCGAAGGCGGGCCTCGGCTGTCCGGGGAACCGGCAAAGAAATCCATCCATCCGCTCAGTCCCGACAAGATGATCGAGGACAAGGCGACGACACCGGTCGGTCCCGATCCGGATGAAAATGGCTCCAATGCCTTTGCCATATCGCCGGATCATTCGCCCGAAGGCAAGACTCGCCTGATCTCCAATTCGCACCAGCCGCTGCGCGGCAATGTCGCCTGGTACGAACTGGTGGTGCACAGCGATGAAGGCTGGGACTTTGCTGGTGCCAATTTTCCCGGATCGCCATTCCCGTTCCTGGGGCATAATAAATATCTCGGCTGGACCAACACCGTCAATCGCCCCGATCTGGTCGATATCTACAAGCTGACGCTGAACGACAAGAAAGATGCCTACCGCTTCGATGGCAAATGGAAGCGACTGGAAAAAAAGCGGGTCTGGCTGAAGATCAAATTCGGTCCTTTCGTCATTCCCTATCCGCAGATCGCCTACCGCTCGATCCACGGCCCGGTGATCATGAATGACAGCGGTGCCTATGCGCTCCGCTATGCCGGTATCGACGAGCTCGATATGCTCACCCAATATTACCGGATCAACAAGGCGAAAAATTTCAACGAATGGCAGGCTGCGATGGCGGGGCAGGGCGTTCCCGCGACCAATTTCATCTATGCCGATGCCAAGGGCAATATCGGGCTTTATTATAATGCGATGTTCCCCGACAGGCCCGAAGGCTATGACTGGCGCACGGTCCTGCCAGGCGATAGTTCGAAATCTCTGTGGCAGAAAACCCTGCCATTCACCCGTGTTCCGGCGCTGGTCAATCCGGCCTCAGGCTATGTCATGAACGCCAATAACACGCCCTATATTGCGGCTGGGCCAGGGGATGAACTCAACCCGGACAATTTCTCACCGCTGCTCGGTGTCGAGGATGACCAGACCAACCGGTCACGCCGGGCGATCATCTTGCTGGAAAAGGCCAATGACGATGGCATGATTACCGATGACGAATTGTGGGCGATCAAATATGATACCGGCTACGAGAAAGCGGGCTATGCAAAGGACTGGCTGGACAGAATTGCCGCGCTTGACCTGAAAGGCAGCGCGAAGCTGCTCAAGGCACAGCAATTGCTCGGCCAGTGGGACTGGAATCTCGATGGTAAAGGTGCTGCCGATGCGCTTGCACTGATGGTGCTGCGGCCCGCGAACAAGTCCCATTATAACCGCGACAAAATGCCCGATCCGCGACAGATATTGGAAGAAACGGTCGATCATCTGAAGCAATATTTCGGCAAGATCGATCCGCCGATGATGGACGTCCTGCGGATGCGGCAAGGCACAGTTGATCTGCCGGTCGACGGCGGCAACGACACGATCCGCGCTTCGACATTGTGGGATGTCGATAAGGACGGACGGCTGAGCGTGCGCCACGGCGACAGTTTCATCATGTTCATCGAATGGGCCAAGGACGGCAAGGTCCACTCGCGCTCGATCCAGCCCTTCGGCGCCGCGACCACGCGTCCGGATTCGCCGCATTATACCGACCAGATGCAATTGTTTGTCGACAAGAAGCTGAAGCCGGTGTGGTTTGATCCGAAGGATCTGGAGAAGCACAAGACGAGTGACAAGGTGGTGCGGGGGAACTGATCGACCGGCACGCCTAGCCCACCGAGCTCCGCGTCAAGCGCGGAGCTCTGCGGCGCTCGCAATGTGCTCCGCACTCGATGCGGAGCTCTGGCGGCATCTGGGATGCCAAGGAAATGACCAAACCCGGCCACGTCTATCCCATGGCAAGCTGGTGCTGCGCAAAACCAATCTCGAAGTTATCGGCCATCTGACCGAAGAGCATAATCCGGAGTGGCGCGACCTATTCGACGATATCGCCTAGTCCACCGAGCTCCGCGTCAAGCGC
>JAGPVK010000124.1 GCA_018067055.1 Sphingomonadales bacterium
AGCGGTAACCCGAGATCGGAGGACGCAAAAATCGGTTGACGGGCCGGAGCATCCGGATGACGGTCCGCTGGCCGGATGTTCGGCAAATCCTTCAAATCGGTCACCTGGCCCGGAGACTTTTTCGGTTTTTTCAGAAATTTGGTCAGGGATTTTGCGGAGAGATTGAATTTTGGTACGGCAAAGCGCGATTTACTATCGCGCTCGTTATCCATCGACTCCGTCGTCAAATTTTTGCGGATTGCCAAGCTCATGTCGGAGCCTCCTTCATGTGATTTCATTTTATGGTTCAGGAATAGGAAAAGAGCGGACGCGGATATCATCCCCGCGACGACGGCAATCAAGCCCCGCGCGGTATTCCCCAGCGGCGGCGCAGCTGCCGGTATGATTTCGGACAGTCCGGTCGCTCCAATGATATTCTCAAGATAGACGTGCGGCAAGGTGGCGATCACCAGTGCTGCCGCAATCCCGCCCGCAACAGCCACTGCAGGCTGTTTGAACCGCGCGAAATCCTGCTCTATTTGGTCCACATTCTTCTCCACCATCTCACGCCGCACGCTCGAACGATTTGTCGGCAATCAACCTTTGGTAAACAGGAGTGTAACGCAAAATGTTTGACGACCAGTTACGATCGGCCTCAACAAATTTCTTCGCTGTTTCAATAGTTTGACGCCAAGAATCACGATTCTCCAGCAGATTGGCCAGTTTTTCCGCAATTTTCACCGGGTCACCTGCCGGGAACAGCGTGCCGGTAATCCCATCTTCGATCAGTTCCCGATGACCGCCGACGTCCGACGCTGCCACCAGCCGACCTTGCGCCATCGCCTCGAGCGGTTTGAGCGGCGTCACCAGATCCGTGAGCCGCATCGACTTGCGCGGATAGACCATGATATCCATCAACCCATAATAGCGTTCGACTTCGCCATGCGGCACCCGGCCGGTGAAGGTGACGGCAGACCCGATACCCAGTTGCTCGACCTGGCTGCGAAGAGCCGCTTCCATCGGACCACCGCCGACCAGCAGCAGATGCGCCTGCGGATGGGAAGCCTGCAGCAGCGGCATCGCTTCAATCAGATCATCCAGACCTTCATAATCATAAAAGCTGCCAATAAATCCCAGAACCGGCTTCCCGACCAGGTCCATTTCGGACAGAAGCTGTTCATCACGCGCCGGTGGTTTCCCGAACAAATCCATATCCACACCATTGGGCGAAACGATTATTTTTTCCGGTTTTACGCCGCGTCCAATCAGATCAGACCGCAGACCCTCGCAGATAACCGCGACCGCATCGGCGCCGTTGACAACATGGTTTTCCAGTTGCCGGGTCAACCAGTAGCGCGGGCTATTCTCCCTGCCCGTGCCATTGCCAACTGCGGCATCTTCCCAGAAGGCCCGGATTTCATAAACCAGCGGCAGCCTGGCTTTCTCGGCCGCGCGCAACGCTGCCAGCCCGTTGAGCGCGGGGGAATGTGCGTGCAAGATATCCGGCTGCCAGTCATGGATGACTTGCTCGATCCGCTCCGCCAGAACAGCAACTTCCCGCCACTCACGCACCGGTGATGGCCCTTGAACCTGCGCCAATGTACGGAAAAACTGGAGGTTATCAAATTCTTCCAATGGCTGTTCTGCGACATAATCGTGCTGATTTTGACGGACACCGGTTACACCGGCCACGGTCAGGCCGCTGGCAATTTGCGCTTTCATGATCGCTCGCGTGCGAAAGCAATAGCCACTGTGCAGCGGCAGGCTGTGGTCCAATATGTGCAGAATCCGCGTCATGGCGCAAAGTCTTGCCAAAAAAGGATTAACGTCCCGTCAACCCAAAGCCTGTATCGCGCGATATCAGAAGAGCGTGTTTTCGCCGCTTGTGCCGGGATGAATTGGGTAGATGATAGACAATTTTTCTATCGCTTTGACGCATGGACTGTTGCTGATCGCAGCTTGGCGGCTGATGCATCGCGATGATCTTGACGTCGAAGACCCACCTGAACCGGATCAGAAGCCGAGTGGTTTTTTGAAATCTTCTCGCGGCAACGGGACATCGCCCGATGCGTGATCTCATCTTCGTCGGATATCTTGTCGCGCTGCTGTTCATCGCCTTCAAGCGACCGTTTCTGTTCACCCTGATCTACGCCTATGTCGACATTGTGGCCCCTCAACGGCTTAGCTATTTCATGCTCAACTCGGTGCCTCTGTCGCTGATCGTCTTTGCCTTGGCGTTCCTTGGCTATCTGGTCGCCGACAACAAGCAAGACAGCCGCTTTTCCTTCCGGCAGGCTATGATGCTGCTGTTGCTTGCCTATTGCGGGTATACCACGGTGCAGGCAGAGGTGCCGGTCGCGGCGCTGGAAAAATGGGACTGGGTGTGGAAAGCCCTGGTTTTCGCGATATTCCTGCCGCTGACCCTCAGGACCCGTTTGCGGCTTGAGGCGCTGGCACTTTTCATGGTGCTATGCGCCGGTACATTGATCATTACCGGCGGGATCAAAACATTGGCCTCGGGTGGCGGCTATGGCGTGCTGGTGCTGCTGGTGGACAATAATAGCGGACTGTACGAGGGCTCGATCATCTCGACGGTCGCCATCTGCATCATTCCGCTGATCCTCTGGCTTGCTCATCACGGCACC
>JAGPVK010000128.1 GCA_018067055.1 Sphingomonadales bacterium
AATGCATTGAACCGGGACCAGCCAGTGCGTCTTCAGGCGCAAATCGCCCAGCCCGACGAACAGGGCCGACAGGTCGAACAGGCGAAATTCGTCCGCGATATGGAACTGGTGGCGGATTTCGTGCGGCAGTATCGGGCAGCAGATTGATGCCCGTAATCCTCGCCTAGAAAGCAAAGCCCAGCGAAAACCCGACTGCGGTTTCGGCGAGATGGATATTCGCTTCGCCGCCGCCAAAGGGTGCGGGGATCGATCCGGAACCGTTCACCGTCTGGCGCGGCGCGCGCATAGCATAGCCGGTGATCTCGAATTTCTCCGATGGCTTGAATGTCGCGCCGACGGTGAAATGATCGCGCACAACGCCGGGTGCCAGCACATTGAGCAAGGTCTCCGATTGCGGGATCGGATTGCCAGAACGGCCATAGCCGGCGCGGAGGGTCAGCCTGTCGCTGGCCTGATAGACCGCGCCGAATTTCCACACATCGACATCGTCCCAGCCGAAGCCGGGGCCGTTATCGGCGCCGAACGGGACGCCCTGAAGCAGCGATGCAATCGGGTTGCCGACCGAGTTTATTCCGGCATATTCGATATGCTTGAAATCTGCGCCCAGTGTCAGCTTCGGTGTCGCGTCGACCGAAACGCCCACGCCCCAGGAGGCTGGCATGTCAAAGCCGCCCTGTTCTGCAAACAGCCCGGCATAGCGGTCGAATGCGGTGGTCCAGACTTTCGACTGGTAGAAAGCGCCCACGCGGAAATTGTCACCAAAGGAGCCGAGATAGCCGACGCGGAAGCCCGCGCCAAAGGCCCAGTCCTCGCCCCGGTTGCTGAAGGCCCCCGGGCTCTGTGAATTGCCCGCGAACGGCTGGATGCCAGTGGCTTCAAAGCTTTGCACGACAAAATGCGGCGACAGGCCGAGGCTCTGCCCTTCCGCGATCTCCACCGCCAAGGTTGGCGCGATCGAAATCTGCCGCAGGTTCACGCCCGCCGGACCGGTGGCGCCGAAACTGGCGAAGGGATTGATCTTGTAAGCGGTGTTCATGCCGCCATTGCCGTTGACCGCAATGCCGACCGAAACCGTGTCGGACAGCGGCCGCACATAAGCAAATTCGGGCAGGATGAAGGGATTGGCATCATTGCCCGAATAGACCCCGTCGAGCCCCGCCTGATTGCCGATAATCTCGGAGCCGCGATCGGGGATGAAAATCTCGAAGCCGACGTCCAGCCGGTGCTCGATCGCGGTCGCCGAAGCCGGGTTGGTGGCGATCCCGAAAGCATCCTGCGGCATCGCGATAGCCACGCCGCCAGCGCCCTTGGACTTGGCGCCGACACCATTGACAAAATAGCCGTCGGTCGCCTGCGCCGCACCCGGCATGCACAGCGCCGCACCGGCGAGCAGGAGGCTGGCAAGCGAAGTTATCCGGCGATTGGCGGCAGGGGTAGTGAAACGGGACATGACGATACGACTTTCTGTTGGTGTATCGGCGGAACGGGAGAGGGTGTTCGCCGGAGCGCGTCCCTAGCGATCCCCACCCGCACGCAGCAAGTTAGGAAAGATTGCCTGCGACGTAGCTGAGCTTGGTTTGATTGGTGCTGGCGGCAGATGCCCCCTTGCGGTTGGACGCGAGGTCGCTAGTTTCAACCATCATTGCAAATATCCATGACCGAAGAGAAAAGGCCTCCCATATGTTCGCGATAATGAAAGCCGCCACCTCCGCCTGCCTGCTGCTTGCCACGATCACGGTCTCGATCACGGGCGCCAGCGCCAATGACAAACCGATTCTCGACGCCGTCGACGCCAATGGCGCAGAGCAGCTGCAAATGCTCGAAGCGACGGTCAACCAGAATTCCGGGTCGCTCAATGTCGAAGGGGTCCGCAAGGTCGGCGAAATCTACCGGCGCGAACTGGAGGATATCGGCTTTGCGGTTCGCTGGATCGACATGCCGCAATCGATGGCGCGCGGCGGCCACTTGGTCGCCGAACGGGATTTTGGCGATGGTCCAAACCTGTTGCTGATCGGCCATATCGACACGGTGTTCGAACCCGACAGCCCGTTCCAGCGCTTCGAGCGCGATGGCGACAAGCTGCGCGGCCCGGGCATCTCTGACATGAAGGGCGGCAATGCAGTGGTCATCTATGCCATGCGCGCGCTGATCGACGCGGACGCGATCAAGGGCGGCAAGGTGACGATATTTTTCACCGGTGACGAAGAGAGCACCGGTACGCCGCTCGCCGAGGCGCGCAAGGACCTGATCGCGGCCGGCAAGGCCGCCGACTATGCGCTCAACTTCGAAGGCGGCAGTCCCGAATGGGCCGTGGTGGGCCGGCGCGGTTCCTCGAAATGGAAGCTCGAGGTGACAGGAAAGCGCGCTCACTCATCGGGAATATTCAGCGACGGTAGCGGCGCCGGTGCCGCTTTCGAAATGGCGCGCATCCTGAACCGCTTCTACGGCGAGGTGCGCGGACCGCTCGGACTGACCTTCAACCCCGGCATGGTCGCGGCAGGGTCGGCGATCGACCCCGTCGGCAGCGCCGGAGCGGTCACGCTCAGCGGCAAGGATAATGTGATCGCCGAAACCGCGATCGCCTCAGGAGGCCTGCGCTTCATGAACGACGCGCAATTGCGCGCCGCAGAAACCCTGATGCGCGGGATTGTCGAGGACAACCTGCCGCTGACCAGCGCGACGATCACCTTCCAGGACCGATATCCGGCGATGGAGCTGACCAGGGCGAATGAAGCGCTGCTCGACCGGCTCAATGCAGTGCACGCGCGGCTCGGCCTCGAGCCCGCTAAGTCCTTCCCTCCCGAAGGCCGCGGCGCGGCGGACATCAGCTTCGTCGCCCCCTATGTCGCCAGCATGGACGGACTGGGCGTCGCGGGCACCGGCGCGCACACCGTCGAGGAAGACATGGACCTGAACAGCCTCCAGCAGGCCACCAAGCGCACCGCCTTATTGGTGGCGGATTTGTTGGCGAGTGATCCGGTAAAGTGATGAGCTCCCTCTCCCGTGAGGGAGAGGGATGTGGAGACTTGGCAGCTTGCTGCCTAGTCGGAGCTGGGTGAGGGTGTACAATTTCAAAGCTTGCCCGTTAGTCCTGAGCCTGTCGAAGGGCGCCTAGCGACTAGAGGCGTGGTTCGACAGGCTCACCACTAACGGATGACAACCAGCAGAACACCCTCATCCAACTACATCTATCCGCCTGCGCTGTCGCTTCGGCGGCAAGATTTCGTATCCTTCTCCCTCACGGGAGAAGGTGCAACAATCCTACGGCACTTCGAAATTTGACGCCCCGGGATTGTGCCGCCAGCAATATGCGCATAAAACATGCACATAAATAGCCAGAGGAGCTTCCGATGTCCGCAACGACCCGTCTGCAAGGCCCGAAACGGCGGCCGATAAACCTGACCATCCGCGAAGATATATTGCGCGAAGCCAAGGCCCTGAAGCTCAATGCATCGAAAGCGGCGGAGGCGGGCATCGAAGCAGCGATCAGGCAGGCGCGGGAAGAAAACTGGCGGGCGGAAAATCGCGAAGCCATAGCCGCCCACAACCAACGCGTCGCAGAGTCCGGCCCGCTGCTGGTGCCCGACTGGGCCGACGACAATGGCGCGCTTTGACGTCTATGCGCTGAACCGGGCAGAAGTGCCTTATGTTCTGGAGGTCCAGGCCGACCTGCTATCCGATCTCGGCAGCACCGCCGTTGTGCCGCTGGTTCCGGCGGATAGCGCGAGGGCCGAAGCCATGCGCAAGCTGAAACCGGTAATCACCATCAAGGGACAAGACTATTGCCTGATGACCACCGACATCGGCACCTTGCGCCGCGCGTCGCTGGGCAAACCGGTGGTGAATGTCGAGGAGCCATATCGCGCGGTGATCGTCGACGCGCTGGATTTTCTGTTTCAGGGGTTTTAGAGATTATTGGGTCTTGGAAAGGGAAGTCATGGCGATCAAAACAGGCATGAAGCCGGTCCATCCGGGCGAATTTATCCGGCAGGCGATCCTGCCTGATGAGCTGACCGTGACCGATGCAGCACAAATATTGGGCGTCGGACGTCCGGCCCTGTCAACCTTGCTGAACGGCAAGGCCTCCCTGTCACCCGAAATGGCGCTGCGGTTAGAGAAAGCCTTTGGCGTGAAGATGGACACGTTGCTCCGGATGCAGGCGCGCTATGATGCGGCCCAGATTCAAAAAAATGCGCTGTTATCGTAGATCAGCCACCACTTCGTTTACTGCCACCAGTGTTCTATTTGCTTTGCGCCAGAGCTTTTTGAAGCGACACTCCTTGATTTGTTAAGCAAATTAAATCGAGAACAACCGCCATGGTTCCTGCGCGTCGAACCAAAAAGCTACGGCCCGCCCTAGCAGGAAGTCGGACTTTCCTTTCGCCCGCTAAATCATTGGTCGCGTCAGCAATTTTCCTGATGGTCGCATCCAGATTGGAGGTGTCGATTCCATTTCGCATTCGCAGAATTCCGAAACCTATCAAATGGTCGATTGCTCTTCCCGCATCGACTTGAATGTTGTCATCTATAATTGCGATTAGAGAGTTTCGACGATATCCATTCCTGATGAGCTTTGGCTGATCAATATATTCGCTAGCTGTTAGAAGGTAAAATACCTTCGCATCCGCTGGCGTCATCTTTGAAACGGTGTCAATATGTGTTCGATCTAGCGCATCCTCATTGTCCAACGCCGCATTCGCAAGCAAACCAGCAAATAGGTCTTGGATTTCAGGATCATCTTGCTTTGTTGCTTCTTCGAACCACGTCACTGCAAACCTGTCTGGGATTCTTGCAGTATCTGGTTTTACTCCAAGCTCATCAAGTCGTTTTTGTAATTTAATCTGAAGCTTAGCTGCGTTATTCAACCGAAATGCCGCGAATCTATCTCCTACGACGAGGTTCCAAGCATCGGACAAGGTGTCTGTAACTGCCCTAGACTTTACCGCATCTGTTGCGGGAACTATCATTTGCGTAGGATCTAATGGCAATTGCCTCTCCTCTTTCCAATTGGTCTGAAAGTTAAAGGGTGTGCGAACATACGATAATCGTCAACAAAATCGTAAACTACATTACAGAGACAGCGAACCAATTACTTACTTTTTTATGGAGAAAAGTGTGCTGTCGCTGCGGAGTTGAATTTATCGCCCAAGATGG
>JAGPVK010000131.1 GCA_018067055.1 Sphingomonadales bacterium
CGACCACCAATGAATAATTCTCGGGTGGCTGAGACTCAGGATCGACCGGGAGGTAGTCCATTTCCGACAAGTGGTTAATCAACACTGACATTCGACATTGCCTCTCCGGACCATGGATTTGGCGAATTGACTATATCGCATCCAGCCCAATAAAAGACCCCTCATTCTATCGGCCGACGCCAATCATTCTGCAAGGCCCTGGCTCATTCAAATCCGGCACTATCCGAACGGCTGATACAGATCATGCTGCGGCTCGGTAAACCATTTCGGACCGGATGGAGTCATGTAGAAATGATCTTCCAGCCGGATGCCGAACGCGCCGGAAACCACGATCATCGGTTCGTTGGAGAAGCACATACCTGTCGCTAGAGGCGTCGCATCGCCTTTGACCAGATAGGGGCCTTCGTGGATATCCAGTCCAATGCCATGGCCGGTGCGATGGGGGAGCCCTGGCAAATCATAGTCAGGGCCAAGGCCATGGCTGATCAGCACATCGCGGGCGGCCTTGTCGACATCTTCGCAGGGCGTACCGATGGCGGCGCAGTCAAACGCGGCTTGCTGGGCTTCCTTTTCTACCCGCCACAGCTTCTCGATCTTGCTGTCGATCTTGGACAGGGCATAGGTGCGGGTGATGTCGGAATTATAGCCATCGATGGTACAACCGGTGTCGATCAGGATCAGTTCGCCCTGCTGCAGCGCCGGGTCGCCGGGCACGCCGTGCGGATGGGAGGTCGCTTCGCCAAACTGGACGGCGCAAAAGCTGTTGCCCCGATCGGCGCCGCCGGCGCGGTGCAGGCGGTCGATTTCGGCGATCACTGCGCTGGCTTTCATGCCCGGCTCGATCCACTCGAAGATGGTCTGATGGACAGAGAGCGTGAGCTGCATCGCCGCGATCATCAGATCGATTTCGCTCGATGATTTTGTCGCGCGCAGCGGCGCGATGATCGAAGCGGCCGAGCCACAGAGGATCGGTTTGTCGAGCTGGGCCAATGCCTCAAACAGGCTCGCGGCATGTCCATAAGAACAGTCGGGATCGAGCGCGCAGCGCTCGCAGCCCTGTTCGACCAATAGCTTCGCGATCAGCGCAAACGGGCATTCATGCTCCTCCCAGAACGCCATCTCCGCGGCCATGGGGAATTTGGCACGGATCGCCGATTCCTCGAACTTCGGACAGATGAAGATAGTGCGGTCCGCGGAGATCAGCACGCCGACAAAGCGCTCGCTTTCATAGAAAGCTTCGGCGAAGAAATAGCGCATATTGCTGCCCGGGGTGATCAGGACGGCATCAACGCCGCTTGCCGGCATGGCGCTGCGCAGATTGGCCAGCCGCTGTTCGCGTTCGGCGTTGCCGATCGATGGCGGTCGCGATGCTATGGTCATGGTTGAATCTCCGGAAAATGAATTCATGCAACGGTCTCTAGCATTGCCTTACTGCAGCGATGCATCAAATTTGTCAGCGCTCAACCGTTCGACGACGGACGCAATGACGCGCATCCGAAAGTCGAGGCTTGCTTATCCCTCCGGATAAGCCGCCGACTCCACCGCCGCCAGGACACGCAAGGCAGCCTTGTCCGCAAAAGGCAAAAATTGCATCAGCACCAAGCCGGCGATGTCGCTGGCCGGATCGATCCAGTAATAGCAATTGCTAAGTCCGGCCCAGGCAAGGCTATCGGCAGCGCGACCGTCTGGTCCCGTTTCCGGGTTGATCAGAAATCCGAGGCCCCAGCCGCAGTGCATGTCGGGGAATGCATCGAACGCGCCGGAAAGCAGCGGCACCACGCTGTCCATATACCCCGCTTTTATTGTGCCAATCTGGTTTTTCGACATGGCAGCGACGGTATCGGCGCTGACAATCCGTGCACCATCAAGCGAGCCGCGGTTCAGGATCATCCGCATGAAACGCATATAGTCCGCTGCCGTCGAGTATAGACCCCCGCCGCCGGACTGAAATTCTGCAGCATCGCCACCGCCAATTTCGATCGGAAAGGGAACAAGGCCATCTTCCTGCCGGGACAGCAAAGGAACCCTGCGCTGAATCTTGTCCGGCGCAACAGCAAAGCCGGTGTCATGCATGGCCAAAGGCGTGAAAATATGTTCCTCCATATAATCACCCAATGTTTGACCGCTAGCGGCCTCGACCGCACGACCGACCCAGTCGGTACTGACGCCATACAACCAGTCTGTCCCCGGTTCGAACATCAACGGTGCAGTAATGCTGGCAATGCTGCCGGGAGGGACCTTGCCCTGGGCTTTGGCCATATCACCGCTGGTGAACGCATAGCCAAGACCGGAGGTATGGGTGAGCAGGTGCCTGAGCGTGATCGCCTTTTTGGCAGGCTCCAGGATCGCCTTGCCGTCTGGGTCAAAGCCCGCAAGCACAGCTGCCCGCGCCAGTTCAGGCAAGACCGGATCAATCGGCTCGTCCAGCGACAGCAGGCCGCGTTCGACCAGTTGCATGGCCGCCACTGACGTGATCGCCTTGGTCATCGACGCGATTTGGAATATGCCATCGAGCGCCATCGGCTTGCCGCTTGCAGGGTCGGCGAGACCGGAGGCAGCCGAAGCCAGCACCATTCCGCTATCGGCGAGCATGGCAACCGCACCGGCCACCGGCTGTTCGGCCAGCGCCTGATCGAGGGTTTTTTGCAGGTCCAGTTTCGGCAATCCATTCATCCTTTCATGATGTCCCGTTTAGAGGCCAGCGGGCGTTGTCGGATTCACAACCGATCAGCATGCCAGCGCAAATGATCGGCCATGAAGGTCGAAATGAAATAGTAGCTGTGATCATAGCCTTCGCGCAAATTCAGAGTAAGCGGGATATCGGCCTTGGCGCAGGCTTCCGTCAGCAATTGCGGCTTCAACTGTTCCTCGAGGAAATTATCGCTGGTTCCCTGATCAACCAATATGTCTGTGACGCGCGCGCCATCCTCGATCAGCGCGCAGGCATCATATTGCCGCCAGGCCGCCTTATCCAGACCAAGATAACGGCCCAGCGCTTGCTTGCCCCAGGGACAGTTGGTCGGCGCGACAATCGGCGAGAAAGCGGATACGCTTTTATACCGATCGGGGTTGCGCAGCGCGAACGTCAGCGCGCCGTGGCCGCCCATGCTGTGCCCGAACATTCCCTGACGGCTCATGTCGCCCGGAAATTCCTTGGCGATCAGGGCCGGCAGTTCCGTTTCGATATAGCTGCGCATGCGGAAATGCTGCGACCATGGCTCTTCGGTGGCATCGACGTAGAAACCGGCACCCTGCCCCATGTCATAAGCAGAGTCGTCGGGTACACCTTCGCCGCGCGGTGAAGTGTCGGGCGCGATAATGATCAGACCCAGTTCGCTCGCGGCCCGGCGATATTCGCCCTTCTCCATGACATTGGCGTGGGTGCAGGTCAGGCCGGAGAGATACCAGAGGACCGGCAGCTTCGCGCCTTCTTCATGATCCGGCACATAGACCGCGAAGCTCATCTCGGTGCCGGTTGCGCTCGACGCATGGGAATAGACTCCCTGCGTTCCGCCGTAGCTTCTATTGGTGGAGACGGTTTCCATCAGAAGACCACGACGCTGCGGATGCTTTCACCGGCGTGCATCAGGTCAAAGCCCTTGTTGATCTCTTCCAGCGTCAGCGTGTGGGTGATCATCGGGTCGATCTCGATCTTGCCGTTCACATACCAGTCGACGATCTTCGGCACA
>JAGPVK010000134.1 GCA_018067055.1 Sphingomonadales bacterium
TGTCGGGCGTAAGCTCGGCAACGGCGGAGATGACGCGAAAATCTGCATAGCCTTCCGTCAGATAGAACTGCCGGAGTTTTTGCTGGTCAAAAGCGAGACGATCCGGATCGTAAGTGTCACTGGAACTGAAGAAACGATAGAAGCGCGATTGCTTGGTAACCATTTCCCCGCGCAGCTTGCCATCGGAAAATTCTTCATTGCCGATGATGTTGATCTGCTGGACCTTGGACTTCGGTCCTTCGTTGATCTCGAAGACAATATCCACGCGATTCTGGTCCAGCTGAACCATTTTCGGCTCAACGTTCGCCGCAAAGCGACCCTTGCGCTTATATAGCTCGACGATTCGCGCCACATCGGCACGGACTTTTGACCGCGTAAATATCTGTCGCGGAGCGAGCCGGATCTCGGGATAGATCTTGTCTTCCTTGATCCGCTTGTTGCCTTCCAGCAAGATGCGGTTGATCACCGGGTTTTCGACAACCTCGATGATCACGGCACCCTCATTGTTCCGGATACTGACATCCTTGAACAATTCGGTCTCGAACAGGTCCTTGAGCGCCTGATCGGCAGCTTCCTGCGTATAGGTCTGTCCGACACGCAATTTCATATAGGACAGGACCGTGGTCGGCTCCAGTCGCTGGGCGCCGTTGACCACTATCGAACGGATCGTATCTTCAACCGGCATCACTGGAGCAGCTTGCGCTGCTTCCTGGGCTAACGCCTGTGAAGAAACCGCCGTGCCACCCAAAATGGTGCTGCACATCAAGAAGGGCAGAAGTCGCTTTTTATGATTCACAGACAAACTCGCTTTCACACCATAAACCAAAAATAAAATTCCCCTGGTGCCAAGGCACCAGCTTCGCCAACCCCCTGCCCCAATGCAGCGTGTCAATCAATGGTCAATCAGCCGGAGATAGACCGGAACAGGCCAAATGACGATAAATCGTTGAATGTTACAACCACCATGAACACCATCACCAGTGCCAATCCGGACCGGAAAGCCCATTCCTGCACTTTTGCACTGGCTGGCTTTCGCCGCACCGCTTCAATTGCATAGAACATCAGATGCCCTCCATCGAGCATCGGGATTGGCAGCAGGTTGATGAACCCCAAGTTAATTGAGATCAGTGCGACAAAAAGAATGAAGCTTTCCAGGCCGAGCTTGAACTGCTCACCGGAAACCTGAGCAATTTTAAGCGGCCCACCAAGTTCCTTTATCGACCGCTTGCCGGTAATCACCTGGCCGAGCGTGGTCGTGATCTGATCGACGATGCCGATGGTTTTCTCCACCGCAACGCCAGGTGCTTCCAGCGGAGTGACTTCGCGCCATTCCACTTTGCTGGATGACATGCCCAGCAACCCAAGCCGATATTCGTTGCCGAACCTGTCCTTCAGTATTTGGACGCCCGTCTTGCCCTGCTTGGCGATGCGCTGACCATCCCGTTCATAGACGATTTCGACATTCTGCTCCGGAATCAGCATGATTTTCTGTCGCAAATCCTCGAACAGTTCAATTTTCTCACCATTGACGGATATCACCCGGTCTCCGGGCTTCATACCAATCGCCGCAGCGGTTGAATTGGGAGAAACTTCACTGACGACGGGCAGAGTTGCGCTGGTCCCGTAAGCAATGACGAAACCCATGATGATCAGAATGGCGAAGATGAAATTGATCGCCGGCCCGGCAAAAACAATCGCCGCCCGCTTCCACAGGGACTTGGACTGGAACGTCTGATTGCGTTCTTCGGCCGGAAGGCTCAGCCAGTCCGAACTCTTGGTACCGGACGGGTCCATATCCCCGGCGAACTGGACATAGCCGCCGAGAGGCAGCATGCAGATTTTCCAGCGGGTTCCGCGCTTGTCGGTCCATCCGGCAATTTCCTTGCCAAAACCGATGGCAAAGGTTTCCGCCTTGACGCCGCACCAGCGGCCGACCAGATAATGTCCCATTTCGTGCACGAAGACGAGCACGCCAATGACGACCAGAAACGCAAAAAGCGTAAGCAGAATACCGGGATTATCCGTCAAACCTTCAATTCCTCGACCAGTTGCTCGGTTCGAACGCGCGTTTCTTTGTCTATGGCAAAAATATCGGCCAATGCGCTCGGTTCCGGCGGGCTATAACTATCTAGCAGCCGCGTTACAATCTCTGTGATGTCCAGAAACTGAACCGCACGACCGAGAAATGCCGCGACGGCCACCTCGTTGGCAGCGTTCAGCATTGCCGGTTTGGCACCACCCGCCACGATTGCGGCCCTGGCAATCCTGGTCGCCGGGAAGCGGTGTTCATCGGGCAGTTCGAATTCCAGCTTCCCGATCTCCGCCAGGTTGAGTGGTTCGCAGTTGGTGGTCATCCGTTCCGGCCAGGCCAGAGTATTGGCAATCGGTATCCGCATATCCGGAGACCCCAGCTGCGCCAGTGTCGAGCAGTCATGATATTCGACCATCGAATGAATCACCGATTGGGGATGCACCAATATTTCGATATTTTCGAGCCCGACCGGGAACAGATGGTGGGCCTCGATCAGCTCCAGCCCCTTGTTCATCATGGTGGCGCTGTCGACGGAAATCTTGGCGCCCATGTCCCAATTGGGATGGGCAACCGCCTGCTCCGGTGTCACGCTGGCCATCTGCTCGCGGGTCCAGGTGCGAAACGGACCGCCGCTGGCGGTCAGGGTGATCTTGCGAACCTGATCGATCCGGCCACCCTGAAGGGCCTGGAATATCGCATTATGCTCCGAATCCACCGGCAGTAACGTGGCCCCTGCTTTGCGGGCTTCGGTCATCATCAACGCGCCCGCGGATACCAGGGCTTCCTTGTTGGCCAGTGCGACCGTCTTGCCGCAGCGCAATGCCTCGAGCGTCGGCGGCAGTCCGGCGCATCCGACAATCGCCGCCATCGTCCAGTCGGCGCCCAAAGCCGCCGCTGCGACAAGCGCCTGCGGTCCGCTGGCTGCCTCGATCGATGTGCCGGCCAGCAGCTGCTTGAGCTCAGCATAAGCGGAATCATCGGCCACAACCGCAATCTTTGCCGAAAATTCCCTGGCCAGAGCGGCCAACTGGGCGGCATTCCCGTTGGCGGTCAGGGCCAAAATATCATATTGGCCGGGATGCTGACGGATCAGATTGAGAGTGGACTGGCCCACCGATCCGGTCGCGCCAAATATGGATACCGACTTTATCATGACAAAGCGGCCAGGCTTTCAGCGAGCATGATCAGGGCAACGACCGGTGCCACCGGAATCAGGCCATCGAGACGATCCATCACACCACCATGACCGGGGAAGATCGTACCGCTATCCTTCGCGCCCGCCTTCCGCTTCAGCCAGCTTTCAAACAGATCGCCCATTTGCGCCAGCACCGCCAGCGGAATGCTGAGCAGCACCAGATAGAACGGCAGCGCCCAATAGATGTGCAGCACATAGCTGACCGCCGCAGTCAGCAAGACGCCACCGATCAGGCCAGCCCAGGTTTTGTTGGGACTATATTGCGGAGCCAATTTGGGGCCGCCAATCGCACGACCAGAGAAATAGGCACCGATATCGGTGGCCCAGACCAGAGCGAGCGTCCAGAAGACGATCAACATGCCATTGTCGATATTGCGCAGATAGATGATCGCAAGAGCGGGAAGACCAGCGTAAAAGACGCCTGCGGCGAGCTTGTAGGACCGGTCAAATACCACGACAAACATGGCCGCGCCCATGATCAGCCCTAGCGCCAGAAATGACGGGCCTGCTGCCCAGGGCGACATGATCGCCAGCGGCACCGACAATGCATACATCGCCAGCAATCGATTTTCCCGACGGCCGGTCAGTCCCGCCCATTCGCTCATGATGCCAAGCGCCATCAGTACAACCAGAAACCACAGGAATATGCCGCCAAAATATTCCGCCAGCACGGCAGCGGTAATCAGAAGCACGCCTACGATGACGCGGGTCTGCAGTTCATTGGCTTTGCCGGGCACCGGGGCGGCGGGTTCAGCCATGCTCAGCGACCACCGAACCGTCGTTCGCGATGGCCGAATGACTGCAATGCTTTTTCAAGTTCTGCCTTGTCGAAATCTGGCCACAGCGCGTCGGTAAAATATAGTTCGGAATAAGCGGCCTGCCACAGAAGAAAATTCGACAGACGCAACTCACCCGATGTTCTGATCAGCAAATCGAGCGGTGGCAGATCCGCCGTATCCAGCGCATCCGAAATATCACTGAGATTGATCGCTTCCGGCTCGAGTTCACCTGATCGCACTCTGCCGGCAATATGCTGGACCGCACGAAGCATTTCGTCCTGCGCACCATAGTTGAGCGCCACTGCCAGCGTCATCTTGCTATTTTGGGCGGTTTTTTCGATCGCATTGTCGATCATCGCAACAATATCGGAATCCAGCGCCCTGTAGTTGCCAATCACCTTCAGTCGCACGCCATTTTCAACAAATTCGTCGATATCCGACTGAATATACTGGCGCAGCAATCCCATGAGATCGCTGACTTCCTCTTGTGGCCGATTCCAGTTTTCCGATGAAAAGGCATAGAGCGTCATCACTTCGATACCCATTTCGCCGGCCACGCGAACAATATTGCGAACCGCCTCGACACCCTTTTTGTGACCAAGAGCGCGCGGCAGATGCTTGCGCTTCGCCCAGCGTCCATTGCCATCCATGATGATGGCAATATGGCGAACGCCATATGTCGGGCCGGATATCCCGGCCGTGGCTTGCACCGAATCTGCAGCACCGCTCTTGGAACGCGCGAGCTTCACTGGGTCAGGATTTCCTGCTCTTTGGCCTCGGACAGCTTGTCCGCTTCGGCAATCATCTCGTCGGTCAGTTTCTGAACTTCGGTCTCGAGCCGCTTCTTGTCGTCCTCGCTGATTTCCTTCTTGCTCTCGTCCGCCTTCAGGTCATCCATGCCGTCCCGCCGGACATTGCGAATGGCGATGCGGGACTTTTCGGCAAATTGACCGGTCAGCTTGGCAAGATCCTTGCGGCGCTCCTCGGTCAGATCCGGGATCGGGAGCCTGATATTGGGACCATCGACCATCGGGTTCAATCCCAGACCCGCAGAACGGATCGCCTTTTCTACCGGCTGGATATTGCCCTTGTCCCAGACCTGGACCGACAGCATGCGTGGCTCGGGTACGGACACGGTTGCGACCTGATTGAGAGGCATGCTGGAGCCATATACCTCGACCTTGATCGTATCCAGCAGGGCAATATTGGCCCGGCCAGTCCGGAGACCGCTCAAATCATGTTTCAGCGCTTCCAGCGCCCCAAGCATCCGCTTTTGCAGATCGGCTTTGTCATATTTTGCCATTGCTGTTTCCTCTAAATATTTATTCGGTTGTTCCGACCATGGTCGCAGTCCCACCGCCGCCCAAAACGGTCGCCAGATTGCCCTGCTCCCGGATCGAGAATACGACAATCGGTATCTTGTTTTCGCGGCACAGCGCGACGGCGCTGGCATCCATCACCTTGAGATTATCGCTCAGAACCTGATCGAAGCTCAATTGTTCATAGCGGGTCGCGGTGGCATCGAGCTTTGGATCGGCATTATAGACGCCATCAACGCTCGTGCCCTTGAAAAGCGCCTCACAGCCCATTTCTGCGGCACGCAACGCCGCAGCGGTATCGGTCGTGAAATAGGGATTGCCGGTGCCGGCCGCGAAGATCACGATGCGCCCTTTTTCAAGATGCCGGACCGCCTTGCGCCGGATATAGGGCTCGCAGACGCTCGCCATCGGAATGGCGGACAATACCCTCGTGTCACAGCCCATCTGCTCGAGCGCATTCTGCACAGCCAGCGCATTCATTACCGTCGCCAGCATGCCCATATAATCGGCGCTGGTCCGTTCAAAACCTTTGGCTGCCGCAGCCAGTCCGCGGAATATATTGCCACCGCCGACGACCAGACAAAGCTCAAATCCTGCCTCTTTTGCAGATTTCACTTCGGTCGCGATGCGGTTGACCGTCTCCGGGTCGATTCCGAATTCGCTCGAGCCCATCCGGACTTCACCAGAAAGCTTCAGCAAAATACGCTTGAACGCCGGTCGTTTCATGCAAATCCCATCCTGCCGGAATCAATGCCCGGCCCCAAAAACAAATATGGCGCAGACCATAGATAGTCCGCGCCATGCTGCCAAGCGTTACCGCCTGAAATATTCAATCTGTTGCTCGATTAGCCAGCAACCGCAGCTGCGACTTCCGCTGCGAAATCTTCTTCTTTTTTCTCAATGCCTTCGCCAAGCTGGAAGCGGACATATTCGGTCAGCTTGATTTCCACGCCAGCTGTTTTGCCGGCCTGCTCGACGACCTGCGCGACAGGAGTCTTGTTGTCCATCACAAACGTCTGACTGAGCAGTGCATTTTCCTTGGCAAATTTCGCCATCGCACCATCGACCATTTTCTCGACGATATTGTCCGGCTTGCCGGATTCGGCAGCCTTTTCTTTCGCAATCGCGCGCTCACGAGCGAGCAATTCCGGATCAAGACCGTCTGCGTTCAGGGCCAGCGGGAATGCCGCTGCGATGTGCATCGCAATCTGCTTGCCGAGTGGTTCCAGAACATCGGCACCAGCCGTGCTTTCCAGCGCGACCAATACGCCGATCTTGCCCATGGTTGGGGTGACGGCATTGTGGATATAGGGAACGACCAGACCGCTGGAGACCGCAACCGTTTTCATCCGGCGGATCGCCTGATTTTCACCGATGGTCGCAATATTGTTGGTCAGCACGTCCTTGACGGTGCCGCCTGAAGGATAATCGGAAGCTACAAGCGCTTCGACATCATCGCCGTTCAGAGCCAGCGCGACATCTGTTACCTTGGCAACAAAATCCTGAAACTGGTCATTTTTGGCAACAAAATCGGTTTCGCTGTTCACTTCAACAGCGACGCCCTTGGTTCCTGCGACGGAAACACCAACCAGGCCTTCAGCTGCCGTGCGGCTCGACTTTTTCTGCGCCGCGGCAAGACCTTTGGTCCGCAACAGATCGACTGCTGCTTCGACGTCGCCATTGGTTTCGTTCAGTGCTTTTTTGCAATCCATCATGCCCGCACCGGTGCGATCGCGCAGTTCTTTCACTGCTGCTGCTGTAATAGCCATTATTTGTTCCTCAATTTCTTGACCGGGAAATGTGAAATTGGGGCGACAAAAATGCCGCCCCGTTTAAGTGTTTGTTACAGTCAATATATGACCGCTTGAAGAAGCTTCAAGTTCAGGCTTTTTCGTCAGCCTTTTCCGGAGCCGCTTTCGCTTCTTCTGCTGGTGCTGCATCAGCCGCTGTCATCTCTGCCGCTATTTCAGCAATATCGGCAACCGCAGCTTCTTCTCCGGAAGTCATTGCACTGGCATTGGCTTCGCTCGATACGATCTGCTCAACCGGAGGAGCAACCGCTGCTCCGAGATCTTCGCCCGCTGCAACCGAAGCGTCCTGGCCGCCCTTGGTGGCTGCTGCCGCAACCGATTCACAGTAGAGGCGAATCGCCCGCGCCGCATCGTCATTGCCGGGAACCGGGAAAGCGATGTTGCTGGGATCAACATTGGAATCGAGAATTGCGACAACCGGAATACCCAGAACATTGGCTTCCTTGATGGCGAGTTCTTCCTTGTTGGCATCGATCACGAACATGACATCAGGAATGCCGCCCATGTCGCGGATACCGCCAAGCGAAAGCTCGAGCTTGATGTGCTCGCGCGTCATCTGCAGGACTTCTTTCTTGGTGAAGCCAGCGGTGTCACCACCGAGCTGCTCTTCCAGGGTCTTCATCCGGCGGATCGAATTGGAAATGGTTTTCCAGTTGGTCAGCATGCCGCCGAGCCAGCGATGGTTGACGAAATGCTGGCCGCTGGCGCGGGCTGCTTCGGCAATCGGCTCTTGTGCCTGACGCTTGGTACCGACGAACAGGACCTTGCCGCCTGCCGCAGTGGCGTTGGCGATAAAGTCGAGTGCCCGTGCGAACAAGGGCACGCTCTGCGAAAGGTCAAGAATGTGGACGCTGTTGCGGGCGCCGAAGATATATGGTTTCATCTTCGGGTTCCAGCGGTGGGTCTGGTGGCCGAAATGCGCTCCGGCTTCAATCAATTGCTGTAGGGTGACGACAGGGGCCGCCATAATAGTTCTCCTTATCCGGTTATGCCTCTGGAAAGCTGAGAACCTCAAACGACCTGAAAGGCCGCCATTGGCACCGGTATGAGTGCTTTCCATGTGGAATGAGCGTGCCGTTAAGACGAAGCGGAGCAAAATGCAACCACAAATTGGCGAAGTAAGAGAGCGGCAAGGGGCACGGAGGGTGCCCTGACGTGCAAATATCTGATTGAGTTAAAACGGTTCGGTCGAGTTAGCGCCTGTCGGTGTCAAGTTAAACGAGCACTCCCAAAGATAATTGGCTGTTTGCCTATGCGGATAGGTATATTCCCCGAGTAAAGTTCATACTGGATCAGTGTTACAGGCGATCACCATTGGTGTTTCGGTGCTGCTTGATGGACGTTTTCCATGTCATTGTTGTGAACAACGCTAATCTCTCGTTCTCACGACTGCCTGTCCGATCGCATTTTCAAGAGAAAGAATCCAAATGTTAGACTGGTTGGCCGAATCGCGAACGGAAAGAGGTCAAAAAAGACTGCGACTACAGACTGATACTCTCCTCTTTCCATCATGCTCCATTCGGCAACACTGCTCCGGCGCCGTTCCATCATTATACGGTCAACAATGATATGTTGCTCCGGATGCTTCCGGTAAAGCGCTCGCCCTGATGGCCAGGTCACCTACTCTACTCGGCCGTGAAGTCTTACCCTTCTATGCTTCGCTGCTTGTGCTGGTCGGCGTGGCTCTTTTGCTCGATACATTGCTGCACCTGGGCAATATGGTCTGGATCGGTCGTTATCTGGGTATCCCGGGAATTCTCCTGATCCTCGCATCCGCGCGCTATTCGATGCGCAAGCATAAGCTGATTTCTTCGGGAAAGCCCGGCAAGCTGTTGATCGAACACGAGCGGTTGGCCTGGCTCGGGTCGTTGCTGGTACTTGTCCATGCCGGCATTCATTTCAACGCGTGGCTGGGCTGGCTAGCAGTCGTCGCCATGTGCATAAATGTCGCCAGCGGCTTGACCGGTAAATATCTGCTGGGTCGCGCCCACAAACGCTCCGCTGCCAAGCGTCGAGCACTGGCGGATGCAGGCCTGTCGACAGATGAAATCGCAGAGCGCATCCATTTCGACAGCCTTACGTTTAATCTCATAAAACAGTGGCGGGTGATCCACGTACCAATCACGCTGGCATTTGCCGGGCTCGCGCTTGCTCATATCATCGCGATCAGTCTGTTCTGGAACTGGAGATGAAGCACCGCAAACTTCTGGCAGGGGTTATCATCGTGCTTGCGGCACTGATCGCATTGTTGTTCGTTTATCCGCACCAGATGATTGCACCCGGAGCGCTGATCCCGGCCCATAGCCAGTTACAGCAGGATTGCTTCGCCTGCCACGCGCCATTACGCGGTGTCTCATCCGCGCGGTGCATCGCATGCCACGTGCCAGCCGAGATCGGGATCAGGACGACCAAGGGCCTCCCGGTTAGCAATCATTCGCAAACAACCGCATTCCATGCCGATTTAAAAGAGAGCAACTGCACCGCCTGCCATAGCGATCATGCCGCGGTCTTATTAGCGCAAAGCAACGCAAAACCGTTTAATCATGGCTTGCTCAAGCCAAGCACGGCAGCGCAATGCACCTCCTGCCATGCAAAGCCCAAGGACGGCCTGCATGACACAATCATCAGCGGATGCGCGCAATGCCACACCACAAGAGCATGGACGCCTGCAAATTTTGCGCATGAAAAATATTTCAGACTAGATTCCGACCATAATGTCGCTTGCACGACATGCCATAAGGGTAATGAGTTCAAGACGGTGACCTGCTATGGCTGCCATGAGCATCAGCAGACGCAGATCATTGCCGAGCATGCCGAGGAAGGCATTCGCAACATTGACAATTGCGCCCGCTGCCACCGCAGCAGCTCCGGGGAAGGTGGAGAACATGGCGGCGAGGAGCGCGAAGGCGGCGAGCACGATGACGATTGACCGGGATTGGCGCGCGCCGCTTAACCGATAAGCATGGCGAGAACGAAGCGAACAACCTGTGCTAATGCTCGCTTACGGGAGCCAGCGGCGCGTCCCTAATATCATAATTGCAAATGCTCTCGAGCACATCGGATAGACTAAGAACACAGCTTTTCTGAATCCCACCTTCTTTTTGGGGGCGTGTTCCAAATAGGGCTTGACAATGAGAACAGATATGGAACATTAAGGGTTCATTGATAGAACGAATGGAATTACCACATGCTCAGCATCGCTATCTCAACTTTTTTCGCACTCGCGTTTCTTGGCTCTGTCATCGTCATCGCGATGATGTTTTTTCAATATCGGGACAGGATTGCGAGCGTCATTCAAAATGAGCTGCGGGTTGATCCTGCTGAAGCCATTTTCCCGTCATCGGTCTATCGCCACCGGACAGTCAAATCACCTCAGCTCATGATCCAGCATCGCTCGCTGCAGCCCGTTCCGCTGCGCGCTGCCGCTTGACCTTGGCATAGCTACGGACGCTGAACGGAATCAGTATCAGATAGCCGGTACTGATCGCTGACAGCATGATCCAGGGAGAGTTGATCAGCGCAACGCCGGTCAACGCGATAATGGCGATCGCTTCCAGTCTGATATTCTTTCGCAAGCGCAGCGAGGACCAGCTGTAGGTCGCCGTGTTGGAAAGCATCAGAAAAGCGATCAGCACGATCCAGGGCGACACGATTGCATAATGACGGAAAATTTCCTCACCGGTAATCATCCACAGATATAGCGGCAGCATCGCCAGTCCGGCGCCAACCGGTGCCGGGATACCGGTCAAGAATCCGGCCGACTTGTGCGGCTGGTCATCGGCATCAATCAAGGCGTTGAACCGCGCCAGCCTGAGAGCGCATGCGACTACCATGGTCAGCGCGAGCACCCAGCCAAATTGCGGCATATATTGGGTAGACCAGAGATACATGACGAGCGCCGGCGATACGCCGAAGGCGATCACATCGGACAGCGAATCCAGTTCCGCGCCAAAACGGCTCTGCGCATTCAGCAGGCGAGCAATCCGGCCATCCAGGCCATCCAATATGCCAGCCAGAACGATCGATGCAGCGGCCAGCACCCAATTGTCCATATAGGCGAAACGAACACTGCTCAGGCCGACACACAGAGCCAGCGCCGTCACCGCATTCGGGACGAAGGCGCGCAGGGGAATACCGCGCTCGGGTCGCGTCAGTGAATCCTTTTTAGCCATCAGCTTGGACGCACTTGGCCATCCGGCCGTCCAGCGATCATTGGCCTACACCTTCAATCTCTTTCATCTCGCCAATCACGGCGATTACGGTTTCGCCAGCGATGGTCCGCTGCCCCAACACAACATTCGGCAAGGTGCCCTTGGGCAAATAGACATCCACGCGGCTGCCAAAACGGATCAGTCCGATTCGCTGTCCGGCGGCGACAAAATCGCCTTCCTTGACAAAGGCCATGATCCGCCGGGCCACCAGACCCGCAATCTGGGTAAAACCAACCTTGAGCCCGTCATTGCGCTCGACCAGAAAATGCTGTCGTTCATTTTCGTCGCTCGCCTTGTCCAGATCTGCATTGAGAAATTTTCCGGAAATATAAGCCTGACGTTTCACCGTTCCCTCGATCGGCGTGCGATTGATATGCACGTCGAACACGCTCATGAAAATCGAAACCCGGATCAATTCTTCCGCGCCAAGGCCACCTTCGCCCTGAAGTTCAACCGGCGGTATCACCGGCATGATCAGGTTCACCAGGCCATCAGCGGGGGCGACTATATATTTGTCGTCGAGCGGCGTAACCCGTTTCGGATCGCGGAAAAACGCCAATACCCAGACGGTGAGACCAGCCATCGGCCAGGCCAAAGTCTCCCAGGCCATGACAGCAAAAAATGCGGTGATAACCCCGGCGATGACCGCAAATTTGCGGCCCTCGGGATGAATGGGCGGGAAAGCCCATTTGGCTTCCCCCAGTCCCTTGTTTGAATATTTTTCGATTGCCATGGACGCTACTTAGAGCCGGGCCATTGTTCTGACAACACTCCCGTTGATATATCGGAAATTCAACTTCGGGATTTTGCCTGACCGCCAGCAACGCAAGTCATCAACTCTGGGTTGAACAAACGACAATCTTTGCTAAGAGGCTGGCAACATCATTCCTCCCTCTGGTTCCCGTTTCAGGAAAGAATAGAACGATATGTCGAAAATCAAGGTCAAAAACCCGGTCGTCGAAATTGACGGCGACGAAATGACGCGGATCATCTGGCAATGGATTCGCGAACGGTTGATTGAACCTTATCTCGACATTGATTTGCATTATTACGATCTTTCGATCGAAGTCCGCGACGACACCAACGACAAAATCACCGTCGATGCCGCCAATGCGATCAAGAAGCACGGCGTTGGCGTAAAATGCGCAACGATCACACCGGACGAAGACCGGGTCGAAGAATTTGGCCTGAAACGGATGTGGAAATCGCCGAACGGCACCATCCGCAACATTCTTGGCGGCGTCGTCTTCCGCGAACCTATCGTGATCGACAATGTCCCGCGGCTCGTGCCGGGCTGGACCGATCCTATCGTGGTCGGCCGTCATGCCTTTGGCGATCAATATCGTTGCACCGACTTCAAGGTCCCCGGACCCGGCAAGCTGCGGCTGATCTGGGAAGGCGATAATGGCGACACGATTGACGAGGAAGTATTCCAGTTCCCGTCCCCCGGCATCGCCATGGCAATGTACAATCTGGATGACTCAATCCGCGATTTTGCCCGCGCATCGATGAACTACGGTCTGAACCGCGAATGGCCGGTCTATCTGTCGACCAAGAACACGATCATGAAAGCCTATGACGGGCGCTTCAAGGATCTGTTCGAGGAAATCTTCCAGGCCGAATTCAAGGACAAGTTCGACAAGGCGGGAATCACCTACGAACATCGCCTGATCGATGACATGGTGGCTTCGGCTCTGAAATGGAGCGGCAAATTTGTCTGGGCCTGCAAAAACTATGATGGCGATGTCCAGTCGGACACGGTTGCGCAGGGCTTTGGCTCGCTCGGCCTGATGACATCGGTATTGATGACACCCACCGGCGACTGTGTCGAAGCCGAAGCAGCGCATGGTACGGTGACCCGTCACTATCGCCAGCATCAGCAAGGCAAGGCGACGTCAACCAATCCGATCGCCTCGATCTTCGCCTGGACCCGCGGCCTGATCTATCGCGGCAAATTCGACGATACGCCTGATGTCACGCGCTTTGCCGAAACACTGGAACGTGTCTGTATCCAGACCGTTGAAAATGGCGACATGACCAAGGATCTCGCGATTCTTATCGGGCCGGACCAGTCGTGGATGACCACGGAACAGTTTTTTGAAGCGGTTCGGTCCAATCTCGAAACGGAAATGCAGAACTGGAAATAGTCATTTTGGGCTGGTGGGAATTTCGGGCGATTGGATAGCCTCTCGCCCGAACCCCAGCCCGATGACGCGCCCGGGAAGCCGTCGCAACCATGGCATGCTGTTCAGCAGTCTCAATGCCATAAACGGCTTCGTGATTGGCTTGGTCCGTCGCAATAGCGGCGCAATCACCCTGTCCTGCGCCAATTTCTGCAAGGCTTGCATACGGCGCACTGGCCCTATTCTGCGGGCATAGACGTGCTTGAGCAGAGGATCGGGATCCTCGCCGCTCTTCATCGGACCAGCCAGAATATTGGCAGCAGTCACTGCATCCTGAATAGCGACATTGATACCGACACCGCCAATCGGTGACATGGCGTGCGCAGCATCGCCAATCGCGAGCAAGCCGGGGCGATGCCAGCG
>JAGPVK010000438.1 GCA_018067055.1 Sphingomonadales bacterium
CTCAACTCTGCAATAATCTGGGCATTAAGAGGAAGGCGGAATGCAGTGTCCATTTCTTCAGATGATTCACCAAACGCTCCTTTGTGGAACATACGCCCCCTGCACGGATTGACGCTGCCAAAAACCCCGTTCAAAACCCAACCAGTTGTTGAAGGTTTTTGGAAGGGTCTCAAAATGATCATTGGCTACGCGCGTGTTTCTACAGAAGATCAGCATCTGGATGCCCAGACCTCCGCCCTTGAGGCGATTGGTGCAGAGCGCATTTTTGCGGAAAAAGTCTCCGGCACTAAAAAGTCCCGCCCTGAGCTGAACCGCATGATCGAGCAACTGCGGGATGGCGATGTGGTCGTCGTGACCAAGTACGACCGGCTCAGCCGATCCCTACAGGACCTCTTAAGCATCGTTGAGGCGGTACGCGCCAAGGGCGCAGGGTTCCGTTCTCTGGCCGAGGATATTGATACGACGACACCAGCCGGACGGCTCGTCTTCCATGTCTTCGCATCCATTGCCCAGTTTGAGCGTGAGCGTATTTCCGAGAGGACCAAAGAAGGCCTTACCGCCGCCCGCAAGCGTGGACGTGTTGGGGGTAGACCCGCAGCCCTATCGTCAGAGCGCCGCGTGGAAGTTGCGCGGATGCGTGATCAGGAAGGCCGTGGTATCGCAGAACTGGCACGTCTGTTCGAGGTAAGTCCAAACACCATCAGGCGGGCTTAGGGGGTAAATGTAAGGGTTTTCCCATCTATCGCCCCTGCCCTGTTGGGTTGAGTTTGCCAAGGTGATGTGAACATGAGACACTGTTGTAAACAATACCACCAGTGAACGATTGGACACCCCCATGACAACAGGCAAATATCTGACATTAGGAGAGGCATCAAAAGAAACAGGGGTTCAAAAGTCAACTCTGTCAAAAGCCTTAAAATCTGGAAAACTTTCGTATTTTGAAAAGACATCAGCCGGGTATAAGATAGAACCCTCCGAGCTTTTCAGGATATACCCTAGGAAACCCCAAGCAACGGTGTCGGACACTGCTGCAAGTGAACGATTGGACACCCCTGAAATAAACCCTGATTTCATACGGTTACAAGTCGAAGTTGAACAACTACGCGAGCGGCTAACCGAAGCACAGGAACAACGGGATAAATGGCAAACACAGGCTATGCAGTTGGCGTTGCCAAAGCCCGAAACAGAAACAACAGGGCAGGGGGGCGCAACTCGATGGGTGCTATGGCCATTCAAGAAGGTGAAGACCTGAACGACCACTTAGGTTTTGAACGGTAGTTCTGGCGGCTAAAACGATGCAGTGCGCGCCTGTTCCCAAAAGGAGCGTTTTT
>JAGPVK010000147.1 GCA_018067055.1 Sphingomonadales bacterium
CTCGAAGTCGTAGAGATTGCTGCCGACCAGCAGACCGGCTTCCTCGAGCAAGCGCTCGGCCTTTTCGGTGCCATCTTCGGTCAGCGAGATATTGCGCGATTTCTCGTCTTTTTCATAATCTTCTTCGGTAATATTCTGGACCACCGCGTTGACCGTCAGATAGAGGTCGGACTTGTCGTCGGTAGGCCCGGAGATGATCAGCGGCGTCCGCGCTTCATCAATCAGGATCGAATCGACTTCATCGACGATCGCGAAGTTGAACGGCCGCTGGACCATCTGGGCGCGCTCGTGCTTCATATTGTCGCGCAGATAATCGAAGCCAAATTCATTGTTGGTGCCGTAGGTGATATCGGCTGCATAGGCGGCGCGGCGCTTTTCCTCGCCGAGGTTCGGCACGATCACGCCGACTTCCAGGCCGAGGAAATTATAGACCTGGCTCATCCATTCCGCATCGCGGCGGGCGAGATAGTCGTTGACGGTGACGACGTGGACGCCCTTGCCGTCAATCGCATTCAGGTAACAGGCCAGCGTCGCGACCAGGGTCTTGCCTTCACCGGTCCGCATTTCGGCAATTTCGCCACGATGAAGGACGATGCCGCCGATCAGCTGCACATCATAGTGACGCTGCCCGAGGGTGCGTTTGGCGGCTTCGCGAACGACCGCAAAGGCTTCCGGCAAAATGTCGTCGAGCGTTTCACCGCCAGCGACCCGTTCCTTGAAAGAGATTGTTTTTGCAGCGAGTTCGGCGTCCGACAAGACTTCGACCGAGGGTTCGAATGAATTGACCGCGTCGACCACTTTTTGCATGGATTTGACGTACCGGTCATTGGCTGACCCGAAGATGGATTTGGCTAAACCGCCGAGCATAATATTTTCCAATTTATAGATTTTTTTCGGCCGATAACAGCCGGGCACAGGATGAACTTAGGAAGGATTGCCTGCCATTCAATATTGGCAAGTCAAGGCGTGGCGCTAAGGCGCGCCTTCTTCATGTTCCAGCTTGTCGCCGATTTCGGAGCGCATCGCTACAACCGCCCATGCCGGTTGCCGGTCGCCCGCCTTGGTCACGGCAATTGGTGTAGATATCAAGCCCAGGGCCACCGCACAGGAACGATGATCCGATGTAGCCACCAATGCCGATTCGACTATAGAACATGAATCCGCGACTGCGGCTTCCGACAAGTTTGCAACGCTTCCCAATTCCGGCACCATGCGTTCTGCAGTCGCTGCCGACGCAGGCACGGCCAAGCCGACAGCGTTGAATAGCAGCAACATAAAACTTGCAAAATATGCGTTCATGGACAAGGCCTCGTCAATATCAGCGCGTTCTATCAAAACATTGTATAAAGGCAAGTTAAGTGTCGGACAATCTTTCGCCTCTGGCGCCAGCACAATCTCCAATATTACCCGATATTGCAGGCGTAACCTGCCGCATAGCCCGGGCTCGCTACAAGGATTGGGACCGCTGCGATCTGACCTTTGTCGAACTGGCGGCAGGCACTGCGGTCGCCGGGGTGCTGACCAACAGCAAATGCCCTTCGCCGGAAGTCGAATATTGCCGGGAAGCGCTCAAGGGTGGCAAGGCGCGCGGCCTGGTCGTCAATGCCGGCAATGCCAATGCCTTTACCGGTGCCCGTGGCAAGGAAGCGGTGCAAATGATATTGTCGCTGGCGAGCGATCATCTCAATTGTGCAGAAAATGAAATCTTCGTGTCTTCTACCGGCGTGATCGGTGTGCCGCTGCCCAAGGACAAGGCGGAAGCGGGCCTAAAAGCTGCGTTTACCGCCGAACCTTGCAACTGGGAAGAGGCCGCTGCCACGATCATGACGACCGATACTTTTCCCAAAATGGCAACCACGAGCGCTGTCATTGGCGGCCAGACGATCCATCTTAATGGCATCATCAAAGGTTCTGGCATGATCGCGCCGGATATGGCGACGATGCTCGGCTATATTTTCACCGACGCGACGGTTGACGCAGGCTTTCTGCAGCAAATGCTGAGCGCGGCGACGGGCAAGAGCTTCAACTGCATCACCGTTGATAGCGATACGTCGACCAGCGATACGGTGCTGGCCTTTGCCACCGGCCAGAGCACAACCGCTGCCCTGCGCACGTTTGAAGACGATGGCGCCGATGCCTTTCAGGCGGCACTCGCTGACCTGTGCATGCAATTGGCGCATCTGGTTGTCCGCGACGGTGAAGGCGCGAGCAAATTTATCGAAATCGCGGTGACCGGGGCAGAGAGCGACGACAGCGCCAAGCGCATTGCGCTTTCGATCGCCAATTCTCCGTTGGTCAAGACCGCGATTGCGGGCGAAGATGCCAATTGGGGCCGGGTGGTGATGGCCGTCGGCAAGGCGGGTGAACCAGCAGATCGCGACCGGCTTGCGATCGGCTTTGGCGGCGTCACTGTGGCGCGTGAAGGGCTGGTCGTGCCGGATTATGACGAAGCACCAGTTGCGGCGCATCTCAAAGGCAACGATATCGATATCGCGGTCGATATCGGCCTCGGCAGCGGCAAGGCGAAGGTGTGGACCTGCGATCTGACCCACGGTTATATCGATATCAACGCCGACTATCGGAGCTAGCGCCTTGCACGAACTCTATCAGCCCGTTCTCGCCATAATCGAAAAGGCGTCGCGGGATATCGTGCTGCCTTATTATCAAAACCTGAAATCCCATCAGATTGACGAAAAAACACCAGGTGATCTGGTGACCGTTGCTGACAAGCTCAGCGAAGAATTTATCGAAGGGGCGCTCGCGGCGTTGTTGCCGGAAGCCAAAATCGTCGGGGAAGAAGCCTTTGCCGCCGATGAGGCGGTTCTGGATCAACTTGCTGATGGTGTGGTGTGGATCATCGATCCTATCGACGGCACCGGTAATTATGCCGCCGGACAGCCGCCTTTCGGGATCATGATCGCGCTAGCCGAGCAGGATGAAACCGTCGCTGGCTGGCTCTATGAACCGCTCACCGGGCGCATTTGTCACGCCGCAAAAAATGCCGGAGCGTTTATCAATGGCCAGAGAATTACTGTGCCGGAGGAACATCCGGAGCGGCCGGTTGCGGCGCTCGCTACGGGGTTTATGACGGCGGAACAGCGGGACACGTTGTTGGCCGCTGCTCAGCCTTATTATGAGATTGTCGATATCCCGCGCTGCGCCGCTGAGCAATATCCGCGACTGGTGCAGGGAACCAACCATATTTCGGTATTTCAGCGCACCCTGCCCTGGGACCATGCGTCCGGGGTGCTATTCCTCAACGAAGCCGGCGGAAAATGCGCGCGCTGGGATGGTTCTGATTATCGTCCTGCAGACCGCAAAAAGGGACTGCTCGGCGCTTCGTCGCCGAAACTTTGGGACGAAGCAGCCGAGCAGCTTGGGGAAATCTTCAGAACTTAGGCCGGAAGGCTCGACTCAAGCCACGATTTAAGCTGGCTTTTCGGAGCCGCGCCAACCTTGGTTTCCACTGGTACACCGTTGTTGAACAGGATCATGGTCGGAATACCGCGCACGCCATATTTCGCCGGCGCGTCAGGGCTGTCATCGATATTGAGCTTGGCAATGGTCACCTTGCCGACCAGTTCATCGCTGATTTCTTCCAGCGCGGGTCCGATCATTTTGCACGGACCGCACCATTCTGCCCAGAAATCGACGAGCACAGGGCCGTCAGCGTTCAGGACATCGCCTTCAAAACTTGCGTCGGTAATTGCTTTGGTAGCCATAACGAATCTCCAATTGTTTGATCTCTATTTAGGTACGCTAGGGTCTGCGCTCAAGCGCCTTGGCCAAAAGGATTTTCATGTCGGTTCAAAGCCGGGCTTGTACCGCTCGATCAGATCAGCGGAAAGCTCCAGCATTTGCGGGCCGTGCGAGTAGAGCAGGCCTGCCTTGATCGGGCGATCCGGAAATATTTTCTGCAAGGCGGCGACATATGCCGCCATCTGCCGGAGATAGGCGACGGGGGCCTCTTCCGCACTGTCGGGAACGCGGCGGCCGGTTTTGAAATCGACGACATCGATATGATCGTCGGTAATCAGCAATCGGTCGACCGTACCGGAGATGACATGTTCGCCGACAACCGCAGCAATGGGCGCTTCTGCGAGGCTTTCCGGCGCGAATAGAGCGGACCATATCGGGTTGTCCATCACCGCCAATACCGTTTTGATGATCTCTGCACGGCGGGCCGGGTCGGCGATCTGCTTTTGCTTTGTCAGCCAGCGGTCGGCGACATCCATCCGGCGTTCCGGCAAGATATTCGGCAATCGCTGGAACAGGCTGTGCAGCAATATGCCGCGTTCGGCAGCATCGCGCATGGTCAGGTCCGGCGGCGGATTGCTGGCATCATCGGGGCCGAGATGCGAGGGAGTCAAGGGGCGCGGTGGTCGCGATTCTTCCGGTGCCGGTTTGAACAACCAGTCCGGTGGTGGCGCTTGGCCCGCATGCTGATCAACAGTGCTGTCCGTTCCAGACGGTATCGCAGGCTTGTTGCCGCTCTCCGTCCGATATTCCCGAACCGCAAACCAGTCCGGGTCTTCCCGCCATTCACTACCCAGCGCGATCAGGCCGCGCTCGATCGCGCCATACCAGCTGAGTTCCGGCACTTCGCCTTTCGCCCGTGGCCCGAGAACACCGGCAACCACCAGATGTTCTTCCGCCCGGGTCATCGCGACATAGAGCAACCGCCAATGTTCTTCCATCGCGACCTTGTCGGCATAAGCGGCATGTTCCGCCAATATGCCGACACGCTCCGCCTTGCGCACGGGGACCACCGGATATTCCAGTTCGCGATCAGTCCCCTCGCCCAATTTTATCGTGAAGCCGCCGCTTTTCTTGCTTGCCGGATCGAAGGTCGCATTGGCCAGGATCACCAGCGGCGCCTGCAACCCTTTTGCGCCGTGGACGGTCATCAGCCGCACTTCATTGCCGCCCTCAACCTGCTCGCGCTTGATTTCGACATCGCCCCGGTCGAACCAGTCGAGAAAGCCCTGGAGGGTCGGGATATGATCCCGTTCAAAGGCCAGAGCGGTCGCCAGCAATTCATCGAGCGGGTCCACTGCCGCATGGCTGAGACGACCGAGCAACTTGCGCCTGCCCTGAATCGGTCCGGACAAGATCGTTTCGAGAAACTGATAGGGCGTGTTGAAATCGGCCATCGCCAGCAATTGCTGCAGTGGTTTTATCTGCTCGTTCAGCCCGTCCTGCCTGCGTAAGAACTCCCACAGGCTTTTCTCGCCATTAGCCTTGTCGCGATGACCGCGGGCCAGCAAATCCTCTTGCGTCCAGCCGAGCAGCGGCGAAACCAGCAGACTGGCGAGATTGAGATCATCATTCGGCTGCAGCACGAAGCGGATCGCCGCGAGCAAGTCCTGCACCACCAGCGGCTGGTTCAGCCGTATACGGTCAATCCCGGCGACGGGGACTTTCTCGGCAAACAGGCGGGCGACGATCAGCGCGCTGAGTTCGTCGCGCTTGCTCACCAATATCAATATGTCTTTGGGTTGCAGCGCCCGGTTTTGCCGATCCAGCCAAAGCGGCGTTTCCGGTGACAGCCATTGTTTTATCTGGACTGCAAGCTGCTGGGCAAAGACCCGCTTTTCTTCGCTGGCCCAGGATTCCTCATCCTCGTCATCACCATCGCTTGTATTGGCAATCGGCTTCCACAGCGTCACGCTACCGCTTGAGTCGAGATAATTGCTGCGATGTTCGGGTATCCGATCGGCCAGCCCCAATTGTTCGTGACTGATCTGTTCCAGCGTTGCGTCGACCACTTGCAGAATGGGCGGGGTCGAGCGGAAACTGCGGTCCAGCGACAGATCGCCGAACGGTTTTTCCGACGCTTCTGCCAGAGCAAAAAATTCGGTTCTTGCATTGGCGTAATTGTGCGGGCTGGTGCCCTGAAAGCCGAAGATCGCCTGTTTGAAATCGCCGACCGTGAACAGGGTTCGGTGCCGCTCGGGCTCTACGCCCATGCCGGCAAAAAACTCGCCAGCCAGCGCCCGGACGATATCCCATTGCGCGACATTGGTATCCTGCGCTTCGTCGATCAATATATGATCGGTGCGCTGGTCGAGCTTGTAGCGGATCCAGGCCGCCATATCGCTTTTCTGCAAGAGACGCGCGGTCATCCGGATCATGTCGTCAAAGTCGACCACGCCGTGCAGCCGCTTGGCATCGGCATAGCGATGGTAGAAAGCCCGCCCGGCTTCCAGTGCGCCGGCGAACAGGTCGGCATATTCGAACAGGACCGCTTTTTCGAGCAGGCCGTTGCTCCATTCGAACAGAGATCCGGCGATGAAATCATAGTCCGGCAGCGCTTTGAGCAGGCCCTTGGTGGGTTTGGGCGGCGCGCCGGTGGTCTTGGTCGCCCAGGCCAGATGGACATCCGGCAGGGCGGCGGCGCGTTCCTGTGGAGTGAGGGTCAGCCAGAGGCGGATCGCGAGTTGGCGTTCCTGTTCCTTCTTGCCGCCGGATTCTGCCATTGCATCGCGCAACAGGGTGATCGCGCGCAGATCAATCGCCTCATCACTGCAGCGATCCGCCAGCCACGACTGCGCATCGCCATCAATCGGCAGGCCAAGCAGCCCGCGAACAAAGGGCAATATGCCACTTGCGAGACCTTCCATTGCATCGGCCTTGGCGGCGCAGTCCATCAGGAATTGCTCCGTCGCCTCCTCGCCCATCCGCACGCTCAGACGCTGGATCGCCTCGATGATCTGCGGCCGCCCTGCCCGCTCTTCTTCGAG
>JAGPVK010000148.1 GCA_018067055.1 Sphingomonadales bacterium
GATCAGCCTTTCGGCCTGCGGATCGGGCGAGGACGCAGACCAGGCTGGCGATGGCGATACGGCGGAGTTCGAGGCTGCTGCGCCCGCTGCGCCGGGGATAGAGCAGCGCGCCTCGATCCTCGCCGATTTCCGCGATGCGAATCAGTCCAATTGCCCTTTCTTCAAAGAAGCCGCTGATGAGGCGAAGGATGGAGATTTTGCCGGTTCACCACTGGTACTTTGCAGCGGACGTTTCTCGCAGAGTGAGAATTTCGGTATAGCGATGATGAGGGAGGATGGGTACTCCAACCCCGCTGGTACACTGTTCGTGACGATGGGCGCGAACCGCGCGCCAGGAGCTTTTGAACCGCTATATGGTTTGATCTACGATCTGACGGGAATTACCGCGCAGAGCGAAAAGAACCAGTTCCAATCTGAAATGTCGCGGTGGCTCTTTGCCGCGTCGAACACCTATTCTGTCGATTATGATCCGATGATGACCACCGCAAGTGGTGTAAGCATCTCCGCTGCGGGCAATAAAATGCAGAAGGGTACCCTGACCCTCAAGCTTGACCCGCCGAGGTAATCGGGATTTTTTACGGACCCGTGACACCATTGCTCTGGACCGACGGATGTTACCTCTCAAGTTTGAAGTCGACTACGGTCTTGGCTCTCTGGATGAACCGAAGAATATCAATTTGCATAACGCCCGTCTTGTTTAATTCGGCGGGATAGATTGCCGAAACAGGAACGATATCAGCGCGGCAGCAGGCTCCTTCCCATGAGTTGCAGGTCGACGGCGCGGGCGCATTGCCGCCCTTCGCGGATCGCCCAGACGACGAGACTTTGGCCCCGGCGCATGTCGCCGCAGGCAAAGACTCCAGGCTTGCTGGTGCTGTAATCCACGACATTGGCAGCGACATTGCCGCGTGCGTCGAGTTTCACGTCAGACTGATCGACCAGCCCCATTTTGCGAGGACCGACAAAGCCCATCGCCAGCAGGATCAGGTCGGCCTTGATCGTGAATTCGCTGCCCTCGATTTCCTGCATCTGGCCGTCGACCCATTCCACCCGAATACATTCAAGCCCTTCGACATTGCCGTTTGTTCCAACGACCTTTTTGGCGAGAATCGCCCAATCGCGCTCGCAGCCTTCCTGATGGCTGGAAGAGGTGCGAAGCTTCAGTGGCCAATCCGGCCATGATACGCTCTTGTCTTCCTTTTTGGGCGGCTTCGGCATGATTTCGATCTGGGTGACCGATGCAGCGCCCTGGCGATTGGAGGTGCCGACACAGTCCGATCCGGTGTCACCGCCACCAATCACGATAACATGTTTGCCGGTCGCGGTGATCGTCCCGCGCGGAGCAGCCCGCATTTCATCATCGCCCGCATTGCGCTTGTTCTGCTGCGACAGAAACTCCATCGCCAGACGGACGCCGGGCATTTCATAGCCTGGAATATCAAGCGTGCGCGGTTTCTCCGCCCCACCCGACATCACCACTGCATCATAATTTCCCTGCAGCGATTCCATCGATACCGTGACACCGACTTCGGTGCTGGTCCGGAATTCGACACCTTCCGCTTCCATTTGCACCAGCCGCCGGTTGATCAGATGCTTTTCCATCTTGAAATCGGGGATGCCATAGCGAAGCAGGCCGCCCATCCGGTCATTTTTTTCGAACAGGGTGACATTATGTCCGGCGCGGGCAAGTTGCTGCGCACAAGCCATGCCGGCCGGGCCAGACCCGACAACCGCGACCGCTTTCCCGGTTTTTGTTTCGGCGATCTGCGGCGTGATCCAGCCTTCTTCCCAGCCGCGATCGACAATCGCGCATTCGATCGATTTGATGTTCACCGGTGCGTCATCGATATTCAATGTGCAGGCGGCTTCGCATGGGGCAGGGCAGATACGGCCGGTAAATTCCGGAAAATTATTGGTCGATTGCAGCGATTCCAGCGCATTTTTCCAGTCGCCCTCATAGACCAGATTGTTCCAGTCCGGGATGATATTGTTCACCGGACAGCCGTTGTGGCAATAAGGGATGCCGCAATCCATGCAGCGCGCGGCCTGGGCCTTGAGGTCCTTCTCCGGCAGCGGATTGGTGAATTCCCGATAATGCGTCAGCCGTTCCTTTGGATCGGCATAGGTTGCTTCTTTGCGGTCAATCTCGAGAAAGCCTGTTACTTTACCCACGGTCTACTCCAATTTCTTTCATCATTCTGCGGCTTCGATCGTCTCGAGACGCTCGGTTTCCAGCTTTTTCAGCGCGGCAGCATAGTCCCGTGGCATGACCTTGACGAACCGGCCAAGTGCTTCATCCCAATTGTCCAGAATCTCGGCTGCCCGTTTGCTGCCGGTATAAAGCTTGTGCCGCTCAAGCAATATCCGCAGTCGCGCCGCGTCATGATAGAGCATGTCGCCCATGCCAAAATCATGCACGTCGACCGGAAGCTGCTGCGGCAATGAGGTGCCTTCGCCATCTTCGGGGTCGGCATCGATCGTCTCGATATCGACCATCGCCATGTTGCAACGCTGGCGGAACAGACCGTCTTCGTCATAGACATAAGCGACGCCGCCCGACATGCCGGCAGCGAAATTGCGACCGGTCTTGCCGAGCACGGTCACCACACCGCCGGTCATATATTCGCAGCCATGATCACCGGTGCCTTCGACCACCGCAACCGCGCCGCTGTTGCGGACCGCGAAGCGCTCGCCGGCGACCCCGTTGAAATAGGCCTCGCCAGCGACCGCGCCGTAGAGCACGGTATTGCCGACAATGATATTCTCGGTCGGATTGCGATCCACATGGGCTGGCTGTTTGACGACTACCCGGCCGCCGGAAAGGCCCTTGCCGACATAATCATT
>JAGPVK010000153.1 GCA_018067055.1 Sphingomonadales bacterium
GCGGCGCCGGTCTGTTCCGCGGCGGCAACGGCATCCACATGACCTATTGCTTCCTCGAGCCCGGCACCGTGGCGATCCACGACGACCGCTGGTTCACCTATCCGTGGGGCGTCAACGGCGGCCAGCCGGGCGACCGTGCGACCAAGATCCTGGAACGCGCGGACGGTTCGAAAGAGGTGGTCGGCAACAAGCAGGACGGCATCGAGGTGCGCGAAGGCGATCTGCTCCACTTCATCACCTGGGGCGGCGGCGGCTGGGGCAACCCGCTGGAGCGCGACCCCGAACTGGTCGCTCTGGAAATCCGTCAGGGGCTGGTGACGGTGAATGGTGCGCGCGACTATGGCGTGGTGATTGCAGCAGACGGCAGCGTCGATGGTCCGGCAACCGAAAGCCTGCGCAAGGAAATGGCAGAGAATATCGTCGAGACCGACGGACCGTTCAACTTTGGCCCCGATATCGAAACGCTGCGCGCCAATTGTCTGGCCGAAACCGGGCTGCCGGCGCCGGTGCAACCCGGCAGCATCGCCGCATAAACATCTTGCCGCTATTCAAAGTGCGGTTTGTGGCAGCTTCCACAAGGCCTTAGAACCTGTTCCAGTCGAATGACGGGGAGAGGTGCGATAGTCGACAGCCAAACAGATGTGCTGATCATCGGTGCCGGTGCAGCGGGCCTCACCGCAGCGCTGGCTGCGCACGAAGCCGGCGCCTCGGTTCAGCTGATCGAAAAGCAGGACCGGCTCGGCGGGACCGCCGCGATCTCCGGCGGTGTGGTCTGGCTGCCCGATCATGAGCAGATGGCAGCGCAGGGCAAGGACGACAGCGCCGCCGACGCGCTGGCCTATTTCCTGTCACTCGACCATGGCGAAATGGATGAAGAGGTGCTTGGTGCCTTCGTCACCGAAGCGCGGCAGATGCATTCGTTCCTGACCGGGATCGATGCGATCGGGCTGACGATGATGCCGGATTATCCGGATTATTACGAGGATCGACCCGGCGCGAAAACGGGTGGCCGATCGCTCGACAATGACCTGTTTGACTTTACCGCGCTCGGAGAATGGAAAGACCGGGTCTTCCAGAATGGCCCCGCACCGAGAATGATGCTGCGCGAGACGCCGCTGGGCGGCGGCAGCGGCATGGTCGACCCGGCGGAATTGCAACAGCGTGCCGACCGGGATCTGCGCGGCTGGGGGCAGGCGCTGGTTGGACGGCTGCTCAAGGCCTGTCTGGACCGTGGCATCGAGCCAGAGCTGGAATGCGGCGGTTACCGGCTGTGCGTCGAACAGGGCCGGGTGACCGGCGCGATCGTCGAACGCGAAGGTCAGCAGGAAAAAATTGTCGCGCGCCAGGCGGTGATATTGGCGACCGGCGGCTTCGAGTGGAACGAGGCGCTGAAACACGCCTTTCTGCGCGGACCGCTCGACGCGCCGGCCTCGCCGCCGACCAATCGCGGCGACGGTCTGAAAATGGCGATGGCGGCTGGCGCCAGCCTCGGCAATATGACCAGCGCCTGGTGGGTGCCGACCCTCACCGTGCCGGAGTCCGAGTGGCAGAGCGGCGAGGTCCGCAATATGCCGGTGCTGATCGAACGGACCTTGCCGCACGGCATATTGGTCAACCGCGAGGGCAAGCGCTTCTGCAACGAAGCCGCCAATTATTCGGCGCTCGCCGGGGCCTTTCATCGATTCGAACCGGCAACCTATGACTATCCCAACATGCCTGCCTATCTGATTTTCGATTCGCAATATCGGGAGCGCTATCCGCTGGCGTCGTTCATGCCGGGTACGCCGCTGCCGGATTGGGTGGCCAAGGCGGATACACTGGACGAACTGGCAGAAATAACGGGTATCGATGCAGGGAGCCTCCCGGCTACGGTAAGCCAGTTCAACGATCTGGCCGAGCGGTTCGACGATCAGGATTTTGGCCGTGGCAAGACCGACTATGACCGCTTCTACGGCGACCGCTCCCGCAATGGGGCGGCGGCGACGCTGGGTGCGCTGACCAAGGCACCTTTCTACGCAGTGGAAATCAAAATGGGTGCGCTCGGTACCAATGGCGGACCGAAAACCAATGCGCAGGCGCAGATACTCGACGTCGATGGCCAGCCGATCGCCGGACTGTTCGGGGCTGGCAATGTGATCAGCGCGCCGACCGGCAGCGTCTATGCCGGAGCCGGCGGCACGCTGGGACCGGCGCTGACATTCGGCTATATTGCTGGCCGGGCAGCGGCCAAGCGGGTCAATCAATGACCGAAAAGGGGATGAAATAATGGCTATATTGGATCAATTCAAACTGGACGGCGAAGTTGCTATCGTCACCGGTGCCGGCAAGGGCATCGGGCGAGCGATCGCGCTTGGACTGGCCGAGGCAGGCGCCGATGTTGCGGTAGCCGCCCGCTCTGCCGAGGATCTGGAAAAAGTGGCCGGGGAGATACGCGCCATGGGTCGCCGCGCGATCGCGGTTCCCACCGATGTAACCAGCCGCGCCGCTCTGGAAAACCTCGCCAACCGCACGGTCGAGGAACTCGGTCGGCTGAGCATCTGGGTCAGCAATGCTGGCGGCCTGCCCGATGGCACGCCTCGCTATCTGACCCGCACGCCGGAAGAAAGCTGGGACGCGCAGATCGAGCTCAATCTGAAAAGCGTGTGGATGGGTGCCGTGGCAGCCGCCCAGCATATGGGCGACGAGGGCGGCGCGATCATCAATATTTCCTCGCGCGCTGCGATGGGTGGGCAGGTCAAGAACGGTCCTTATGGCGCGTCCAAGGCGGCGGTGAACAGCCTGACCGCCAGCCTGTCGCTCGAACTGGCCCCGAAAATCCGGGTCAACGCGGTGGCACCCGGCCCGATCCCGACCGAGAATTTTGACGAGTCCATGGGCATCGATTCCGAGGAAAAACGCGCGGCATTGCTCAAGCAGTTCCAGATTCCGCTGGCCCGTTTCGGCCGGGAAGAGGATATTGCCGCTGCCGTGGTCTATATGGCTTCACCCGCATCGAGCTGGGTGACCGGACAATGTCTCTATGTCACGGGAGGAAAATGAGGGGCGAAGATCGGGACCTAGGCCCGTTTCTGCTTCATCCACACCCAGACCCGCCAATAGTGAAAGCCCGCCCATAGATTGAACAGGGCCAATATCATCAGCGCCTGCTGCAGTGCGCTGGCTTCGAGATCGGGATTGCCACCGGCAAAATAGTCGGAAAGACCGCCGACGAACACCGGACCGATACCCAGCCCGATCAGCCCGGCGACCATCAGATAGATCGCCACCGCCATCGCCCGGGTGCGGTCGCTGGCCAGCGCCTGAACGGCGGCAAAGCTGGGCCCGAAATAGAAAGTCGCGGCAAAGGTCGGAAATCCGAGCAGGGCAATCGCCAGATTGGCATTGCCGGCATAGATGGCGGCGATCATGCCGGGCGCAGCGATCATCAGCACCAGACCGCTGACCAGCAACGGCAATACCGGATCACGCTTGCCGATCATGTCACCGACCTTGCCGCCGAACCAGGCACCGAAACCGCCGGTCAAACCGACCATCACGCCCAGCTTCCAGCCAAGCTCGCCATAGTTCATGCCATGCACCCGGACAAACAGGCCGCCGTAGAAGCTGGCGAGGCCATAAGAGACGAATTGGACCAGCACCCCGGCCGCGACCAGATGCCAGTAAGCGGGCTTGCGCGACAGTTCGAGCAAGGCTGTGCGCAAGGTCGTCTCACCCACCGCCGGTTGAAAGGCTTTGGCCAGGCTGACCTTGCCGCGCGGATCGGGAACGGTGAACCAGATCACCAGCGCAATCAATATGCCCGGCAAGCCGGCCAGCATGAAAGCGGCGCGCCAGCTGAATATTTCGGTGATATAGCCGCCGCCGGCATAAGCGATAAAAGCGCCGACCGGCACCGCTGCGCCCATGATCCCGAGCGCCCCGGCCCGGCGTTCGGGCGGGAACAGATCGGCGATCAGACTATGCGACGCCGGCGCCGAACCCGCTTCACCCACTCCGACCCCGACGCGCGCCAGAAACAGCTGCACAAAATTGCCGGCGAGGCCGCACAGCACGGTCATCAAGGACCAGACGGCAATGGCAATGGCGATGATCCGGCTGCGGTTCCAGCGATCCGCCAGCGCCGCCAGCGGAATCGCCAAGGTCGTATAGAAAACCGCAAAGGACAGGCCGGTCATCAGGCCTAGCTGGGTGTCGGACAGGCCGAGATCGCGCTTGATCGGCTCGGCGACAATCGAGATCACCTGCCGGTCAAGAAAATTGAGCATGGTGACGATGAACAGAACGGCAAGCGCATAATTGGCGCGCCGGGAAGCCGCTGCCGCATCTGCCGAAATTTCGATGCCCCCGATCGGAGCGGAACCCTCTGCCATGTCCAGGCTATGACAGGTTTATTTTGCTCCCGGCACCCTTTGTTTAATTAGGGGTCCGGTGTCAGAGAGATCGATCAAAGCGACTGGCCATCGTCGACGATGATGTCCGATCCGGTCACCATCCGCGACGCGTCGGAAGCAAAATAGAGCATCATCGGATCGAGCGATTCGATATCCTGCAACCGGCGGCGGTGGAAACCGGCAATCTGCGCTTCGCCGCCAGCGGTCTGATACCAGTCGCCCTGGATTTCGGTCGGGATATAGCCGGGATGAATAGTGTTCACATTGACCCCCATTCGCACCCATTCGCGCGCCAGATTGCGGGACAGATGGGTCACGCCGGCCTTGCTCGCGGCATAGGCGCTATCGCCATCGCCGGTCATCCGCGAGGTGATCGATCCGATGATCACGATTCGTCCGTTTTCCTTTTCCTTGCTACCCGACGCAATCAGCCGTTTCGCGCCCTCTCTTGCCACCAGATAGACGCCCTTGAAATTGGTATCGAGCAGCGTCTGCAAGCGGTCGACCGGGACATCGGTCGAGCGACCGCTGGCGGCAACCCCGGCGTTGGCGACGATTGTATCGACGGTGCCGAAATGTGCCTCCGCCGCATCATAGCAGGCGATTATCGAAGCTTCATCGGTGACGTCGAGCGGAACCGCCATAGCCTGCCCGCCGGCAGCATTGATCTTTTCCGCCAGCTCTGCCGTGCGATCGGTTCGCCGCGCGCCGAGAACCACGCGCGCACCCGCCGCCGCAAATAGCTCGGCAAAGCGGGCACCGAAACCGGAAGAGGCACCAGCGATCAGCGCGGTGCGACCTGCCAGGGAAAAGGGGATGTCCATTTTTCTACTCCGCAAATTATCAAATATCGCGGCGGGTCTAGACGATCGCGATATCGTCGGCCAATAGTCAATTGCATAGGAGAAGATCATGATCGACACGTCCCTCGACTTTACCGGCAAGACCGTCTGCATCATCGGTGGCTCAAGCGGGATCGGCAATGCTACCGCCCATGCCTTTCGTGGCTGCGGCGCCGATGTCCATGTTACCGGCACAAGGACCAGCGCGGATGATTATCAGGCGGCGGACGGATCCGATCTGGCCGGCCTGACCTATCACCAACTGGATGCGGCCGACGACGCGGCGATCATCGCGCTGCGACAGAAATTTGAACAGATGGATGTGCTGATCTGCTCGCAGGGCATGGTATTGTACAAGCGCGCCGAGTTCGAACCGGAAAATTTCGCCAAGGTCGTGCAGGTCAATCTCAACAGCCTGATGACCTGCGCCGGGCAATTTTACGATCTGCTGAAAGCGGCAAGGGGCTCGCTGATCATCATCAGTTCGACCGCTGCTTTTCATGCCACCGTCGGCAATCCCGGCTACAATGCCTCCAAGGCAGGCGCGGCCGGACTGACCCGAACTTTGGGCAAGGCCTGGGCACCCGAAGGCATCCGGGTCAACGGCATCGCGCCGGGTCTGATCGCGACCAAGATGACCAAGGTGACCACCGATAATCCCAAGCGCCGCGAAGCCACCATAGGCTCGATACCGCTGGGCCGCATCGGCGATCCCGATGACATGGCCGGACTATCGCTGTTTCTGGCCTCGCCGCTGTCGAACTATGTTGTGGGTCAGACGATCATCGCCGACGGCGGGCTGCTGCTATAGGTCAGGCCGTGGCCAGAGCGGGGGAGGGTTCCTGATTCACCGCCTTGCCGGTCCACAGGAACAGCACCGTTGCCAGCGACAGGCTCACCACCACGGTGGCGATCACCGCATAGTTGAGCGACAGGCTGCCATAGGCACCGGCCCAATTGTCGCTCATCAGCCCGATCAGTGCCGGTCCGATACCATAACCGAGCAGGGTGATCGACAGGCTGCTGATCGAGGACGCGGTGCCGCGTTCGGTTGGCATGACCGCGGCCTGAACCATGGAAATCGCGGCACCCTGCGTCGACACCAGCAGGATATAGCCACACAGATAGAGCGCGAGGGTGACCTCCAGGCTGGTCGACAGCAGGCAGAGCGTCCAGAAGGGCATGGTCAGCAGCACCGCAAGCGCGCAATACCATGGCCGCCAGCGGGGATTTTTCCTGGCCAGAAAATCTGCGAGATAGCCGCCCAATATCATCCCCGGCACACCACCGAAGAACAGCATCGCTCCCAGGTAGAGGCCGATGTCGCCCTGGCTGACATCGAAGTTGCGGATCAGCATTGGTGCCAGCCAGATGGCGAAGGCATAGGCCGGCATATTGGTGAAGCTATTGGCGATAACCACGCGGACAAAGACGCTGTTCGCCCACAGCGAACCCATGGTGACCAGAAACGGCTCCTGCTTGTCGGCGACGGCTGCCTTGGTCTGTTGTCGATAAAAGCGGCCACGCCGGGGCTCGCGAACGGTGTAGTAAAGCAGAATGCCCAGCAGGATCCCGGGCAGGCCGAGAATCACGAAGGTCCAGCGCCAGCCATAGGCCTCCGCGATCAGCCCCCCGGCGGCATAGCCGAGCACTGGCCCCAGCACCGCCCCGGCGGCAAATATGCCCATCGCCCGCGACAATTCGTGCGGCGCGAAATAGTCGGTGATGATCGATGCAGAGGGCGGCCCGCCGCCCGCTTCGCCGACGCCGACGCCGAGGCGGGCGAGCAGCAGCGTCCAGAAACCCAATGCCGCTCCGCACAGCGCCGACATCAGGCTCCACAGAGCAAGCGACACAGCAACCATGGTCTTGCGATTGGTGCGATCGGCCAGCCGGCCGGCCGGAACCCCCAATATCAGATAGAAAAGCGTGAACGCCGTGCCCGCGAGCAGGCCGATCTGGGTATCGCTGAGCACGAATTCGGCCTTGATATCCTCGATCAGGATCGACATCACCAGCCGGTCGGCGATGTTGAACATGAAGGTCAGCATCAGCATGACCAGCACATAATAGCGATAGACGCCGCCAGAGGCCGGCGCGGTACTGGTTTTCATCTGCACCCTCTCCAAAGGATGCCCAT
>JAGPVK010000160.1 GCA_018067055.1 Sphingomonadales bacterium
AGCGCGCATATCAGCCGCATGGAAAAAGCACCAAACAACAACGCCGTGACCGGCAAAGTCTATCTGGTTGGCGCCGGTCCGGGCGATCCGGACCTGCTGACACTGAAAGCAGCCAGACTGCTCGAACGCGCCGACGTGATCGTCCACGACGGCTTGGTAAGCCGCGAGATACTGGATCTGGCATCGCCATCCGCTCGCTGCATTTCGGTTGCAAAAAAACGCTCCCTGCACAGCGTTGCGCAGGACCAGATCAATCAGATCCTGGTCAGCGAAGCGGCCAAAGGTCATCTGGTCGTCCGCCTCAAGGGCGGTGACCCTTTCATTTTCGGGCGTGGCGGCGAAGAAGCCGACGATTGTGTCGCTGCTGGCGTCGACGTGGAAATCGTCCCTGGCATCAGCGCCGCTCTGGGCTGCGCGGCGCAAGCAAGAATGCCGCTGACCCATCGCGATGCGTCGAGCGCTGTTTCATTTGTCGCTGGCCAATGCAAAGGCCTGTCTGACCAAAACTGGTCCGGCCTGGCCGGAAAAGGCCGCACATTGGTCATCTATATGGGCGTTGCCAACGCCGAGGCGATTGTCGAAAAACTGATCGCTGACGGCGCCGCACCCGACCTGCCGGTTGCGGTGCTTGAAAATGGCACCCGCGACAATTTCCGGGCGCTGCGGACATTATTGACCGACCTCGGCGATCTGGTGCGGCGCGAAAATGTGCAAAGCCCGGCGCTGCTGGTCGTCGGTGAGGTCGCCAGATATGGCGATGCCGAAAACAAGTTTCGGGAATTTGTCCAAATGGCGGGAGTTGGCGCATGAATATATTGACCGGAAACGACCTCAAGACTGGCGACGTGATCTGGTGGACCGGCCTCGACTGGTCGCGCTTTGTCAAGGACGCGACCGATGTCGGCGATCAGGGTGAAGCCGTCCTGCACCGGGAAGAAGCGGCCCGCCGGGTCAACGCGCCCTATATTATCGCTGCCGAACCGACGGAAGATGGCCCCAGACCCGGTCACATCAAGGACCGGGTGCGCGCGCTCGGACCAACCGTTCGTCCCGACCTGACATTGAAACCGGCCGATCCTGACGCCGGCGAATGGGTGATCTGACATGTATCAATATGACCAATATGACCAGAAAATGGTCGACACGCGGGTCGAGGAATTCCGCGACCAGGTGAAGCGCCGCTTGGCCGGCGATCTGACCGAAGACCAGTTCAAGCCATTGCGGCTGATGAACGGCCTCTATCTGCAGCTGCACGCCTATATGCTGCGGGTTGCCATCCCCTATGGTACTCTGAACGGCAAGCAGATGCGGATGCTCGGCCATATCGCGCGCAAATATGATCGCGATTACGGCCATTTTACCACCCGTCAGAATATCCAGTATAACTGGATCAAGCTGGAAGAAGCGCCCGACCTTCTGGCCGAGCTGGCATCGGTGGAAATGCACGCGATCCAGACCAGCGGCAATTGCATCCGCAATATCTCCTCCGACCAGTTCGCCGGTGCAACCGCCGATGAAATTGCCGATCCGCGCCCCTGGGCCGAAATATTGCGGCAATGGTCCAGCTTTCACCCGGAATTTTCCTATCTCCCCAGGAAATTCAAATTCGCCGTGATCGCCAGCGATACTGACCGGGCAGCGATGCGCCTGCACGATATCGGCATCCAGCTGGTGCATAATGACGCAGGCGAACTAGGCGCGAAATTCTTCGTCGGCGGCGGCATGGGTCGCACGCCGATGATCGCGCCGGAAATTCGGGACTTTGTTCCTGCCGATGAACTGATCAGCTATGCCGAGGCCTGCCTGCGCGTCTACAATCGCTACGGACGCCGCGACAACAAATATAAGGCGCGGATCAAGATCCTCGTGCATGAACTCGGCAAGGAAGAATATACTCGTCAGGTCGAGGAAGAATTCGCCCATATGAAAGATCTCGGCCTCAATCCTCCGGTCGAGGAATTGGCGCGCATCACCGAATTTTTCCAGGACCCTCCGTTTGACCTGCAGGCGAACGATGAACTCGATCTGTCCGATCCGGATTTCGCGCTCTGGGTGGATCAGAACACCGCCCAGCACAAACAGGCCGGCTATGCGATTGCGACGATCAGCCTGAAACCACGCGGCGGCATCCCCGGCGATGCATCATCGGCGCAAATCGATCTGATGGCCGATCTGGCTGAGCAATATAGTTTTGACGAGCTGCGCGTCACCCACAGCCAGAATATCGTGCTGCCGCATGTCAGGAAAAGCGACCTTTATGCGCTGTGGCAGAAGCTGGATGAAGCAGGACTGGCTCCGGCCAATCTCGACCTGATCACCGACAGCATCGCCTGCCCTGGCCTCGATTATTGCAGCCTCGCCAATGCCCGGTCCATTCCCCTGGCCCAGAAAATCAGCGAGCGTTTCGCCGATCTCGGTCGACAACGGGAACTCGGCGAACTGAAGCTGAAAATCTCGGGCTGCATCAACGCCTGTGGCCATCATCATGCCGGTCATATCGGTATATTGGGCGTCGACCGGAAGGGCACGGAGAATTACCAGCTGCTGCTCGGCGGTTCCGGCGCGGAAGACACCAGTCTCGCCAAGATTACCGGCCCCGGATTTACCGAGGACGGCGTGATCGACGCGATTGAAACGGTGACCGATCTCTATCTTGAACAACGCGAGGACGGTGAGCGATTCATCGATACCTATCGCCGTGTCGGCATGGAACGGTTCAAGGAGGCTATATATGGTTGAAGCAATCCGTTTGCGCGATGACGACGTCCATGAAGAACCGGCGGTCTCGCTCGATTCTTTCCTGGATCAATCCAACGCCACTGCCGTTCGCATCGAGGCCGGTGAAGACGCCCGGCAATTGCTGCCCTTTCTCGATCGCCTGTCGCTGATTGAAATCGATTTTACCGTATTCGGCGATGGTCGCGGCTATTCTTCTGCGCAAATATTGCGCGAATCAGGCTATACCGGCGAATTGCGCGCCAGCGGCGATGTGCTGGTCGATCAGATCGCCTATCTGCGGCGCTGCGGTTTCGATGCCTTTGCCCCCGATTCACCGATCAACCCCAAGTTGATGGAAGAGGCTTTCAGCCGCTATGACCATGTCTATCAGGCGACATCGGACCAGCGCACACCGATCTGGAAGCTCCGTCATGGGTGAACCAGCACGCAAGATCGACACCATCGATGTCCGTCCGGATTTCGTCCAGGCCGATGCCGATGCCCTGAACCAGCGGTTCGAAGGCGTCAACACATCGACCATGCTCAAGACCCTGTTTGATGAAGGCCGCTTGGGCGAAGTCGCCGTGGTTTCATCCTTCGGCACCGAAAGCGCGGTACTGCTCCATCTCGTCGCTGCGGTCGATCCGACCATCCCGGTGACCTTTGTCGACACGCTCAAAATGTTTCCCGAAACGCTGGCCTATCGCGATACTCTGGTCCGCCAGCTGGGCATCAAGAACAGCTATGTAGTGGAACCCGATACAGCCGTGCTGGCCGAAAAAGACAGTAACGGCCTGCGCTGGTCTTATGACCCTGATGGTTGCTGCGAAATCCGCAAGGTCGAGCCGCTGGCCCGGGCGAAAGCTGGTCTGAACAGCTGGATTTCCGGACGCAAGGCGTTCCAGTCGGTTACCCGCAACAATATTCCGCGTTTCGAGATTGACGATGGCCGTCTGAAGATCAATCCACTGGGCGACTGGATCAAGGACGATCTCGAAGCCTATTTCGCAGAGCATGATCTGCCGCGCCATCCGCTCGAGGCGGAAGGCTATCTTTCGGTCGGCTGCGCACCCTGCACTTCCAAAGTTCTGCCGGGTGAAGACCCACGGGCGGGGCGCTGGCGGGGATGGGACAAGTCCGAATGCGGGATTCACGAGGATGTGACGCCCCTGCCGGATGCGGATGATAACGGAGCGAATGATCCGATATTCTAGCACCGGTTTTTGAAGTAACCTTGATCCGCGAAATTTCCCGTTAGATTTCGGGCACTTCCGGTCGGGTGAAGATCATCGTGATGACGAAGAAAAATAGGCTGATAAGAGTGATGGAGCCTGCGATCAGCCAATCGCGCCAGGCGCCATAGTCAAGGCGAGCCTGCCCCCTGCTCCCGGTGATATAGCGGATCGCAACACGGTCGCCAATTCCGGCTATTGGTTCCCGAAGAGCTTGTGCTGTCTCCACCTCGAAATAATCCCCTTGGCTGGTGACATAGCGGATCGTTGGGTAATAGGAGATGTTGGTTGCTGAAGGACTATTGTCGTCATCATTGACTTGTACGTCCGTGCGTAACGATATTATTTCAGCGGTTCCGGCTTCGCTGGCGTTGCGAAATTGCCAGGTATCCACCCCGATAGCGATACCAATGAACAGAAACAGCGACACAGCCGACAACATGATGACCCGCACCCAAAGTTCCATGATCGCGTAGCCCCCTTTGCCAAGCTTCGAACATTCCGGTCATTGTCGCTGGACGCCTATGCTGCAATCCCGCTTTAATATTCCTCCGGACCTTCATCATA
>JAGPVK010000163.1 GCA_018067055.1 Sphingomonadales bacterium
CGACGGCTGTCCGCCGGGACTGGCGTTGAACGAGAATGACATCCAGCCGTTTCTTGATGCGCGGCGGCCGGGTCAGTCAAAATATACGACCCAGCGTCAGGAACCGGACCAGGTCAAAATCCTCTCTGGCGTTTTCGACGGCAAGACCACAGGGACACCAATTTCGCTGATGATCGAAAATGTCGATCAACGATCCAAAGACTATGGCGATGTCGCGAAAGCCTATCGCCCCGGCCACGCCGATTATGCCTATGATCAAAAATATGGCTTCCGCGATTATCGCGGTGGTGGCCGTTCCAGCGCCCGTGAAACCGCTGCACGGGTTGCTGCCGGTGCGGTGGCGCGGTTGGTGATTCCGGAAGTGACGGTCCGGGCATGGGTTGCCGAGATTGGTGGCGACGCGATTGATCCGGCGCATTTTGACGCCAGTGAAATTGGTAATAATCCTTTTTTCTGTCCCGATGCAGAGGCCGCGAAACGTTGGGAAGCGCTGGTCGACGGGACTCGCAAGGAGGGCAGCAGCCTGGGTGCGATTGTCGCCTGTGAAGCGGTCGGAGTACCGGCTGGATGGGGTGCTCCTGTCTACGCCAAGCTCGATAGCGAGATCGCAGCTGCGATGATGACGATCAACGCGACCAAGGGTATTGAGATTGGCGACGGCTTTGCCGCTGCCCGTCTGCGCGGCGAACAAAATGCCGATGCCATGCGACCGGGTGAAGATGGTCCGGAATTTCTTGCCAATCATAGCGGCGGTACGGCGGGCGGTATTTCAACTGGCCAGCCAATTTTCTGTCGCGTGGCATTCAAGCCGACCAGTTCAATATTGACACCGGTGGCAACTATCACCTCGGAAGGGGAGGCAACCGAAATATCGACCAAGGGCCGCCATGATCCATGTGTTGGCATTCGCGGCGTTCCGGTCGTGGAAGCGATGATGGCGCTGGTCCTCGCCGATCAGAAATTGTTGCACCGGGCGCAATGCGGATGAGTGGTACTTCTGCCGCATTTGCCGCACCGGTCTGGCAGAACTGGTTGGTTGCATTGATGATTGTGTCTGATCAATGATTGATCTGATCCTCCACGTCATCAATGAATATATTCAGGCGCACAAGGCGGTCATCGGACTGATCATCCTATGCTTTCTATTCGCCGGCTTCATCATGGAGCGCTTTCCCGCTGCCGTGGTCGCGGTGCTCGGTGCCTGCATGTTCCTGTTTCTCGGGATCATCGATTCCGATGGCCTGTTTTCGGTTTTCTCGAACACTGCGCCGATCACGATTGCCGCGATGTTCATCCTCTCTGGTGCGTTGCTGCGCACCGGCACGATCGATGCCATCGCCGGTTTCATTATCAAGCGCGCCAAGCGGCACCCCAAGCTGGCCGTCGCGGAGATGTTCCTGGGCGCCTTTGTCGCCTCCGCCTTCATGAACAATACGCCGGTGGTGATCGTCTTGATTCCGATCATCCTGCGCCTTTCGCGGGCTACCGGGTTCTCGTCCAAGAAATTGCTCATCCCGTTGAGCTTCATCTGCATCCTGGGCGGCACGACCACGCTGATCGGTACCTCGACCAACCTCATTGTCGATGCGGTCGCGCGCGATCAGGGTCTGGCCGGCTTCGGTATTTTTGAAATCACGCCTTATGGTCTGATCGCTGCCGTCGCGGGTACGGTGATGATGGTGTTGTTCAGCAGCTGGCTGCTGCCTAGCGGTCAGGTCAAGGGTCAGTTTGACAGCAGTGACGAAAGCGATTTTCTCACCGAACTGACGGTGCGCCGAAACGCATCGGTGATCGACAAGAAACTCTCCGCTGTCCCGGAATTGCGCCGGGCAGGTCTGGAGGTTACGGCAGTCAAACGGTTGAGCAGCTATATCCGTCATGATCTGGATTTTCACGAATTGCGGGCGGGCGACCGGATTGTCGTGCAACTGGATCTCGCCGAACTGATTTCGCTTCGCGAATCTGAAGATTTCAAAGTCGGCATAGTCCACAAGGGCGATGTCGGTCCGCTGGGCGAGGAACTGGTTGAGGCCACGGTCGCACCGAGCCATCCCAGTATCGGTAACCGCCTCTTTGACATACCGTTTCTGTCGCAGCTCAATGTCCGCATTTTGGGTATGACCCGCTATCGCAACCTGCCGCGCTCGGACCTTACCAACGCGCGTATTCACGCTGCCGACCGGTTGCTGGTTACCGGCTCCAGCGAAGATATCAACCGCATGTATCAGAACCCCAATCTGTTCGGGGTCGGGCAAACCAAGATTCGCGCCTTTCGGCGGGATCGGGCGCCGATCGCGATCGGTGCTCTGGTTGCCGTTGTGGTGCTTGCCGCGCTCAATATCATTCCGCTCGCCGTTGCGGCAATTCTTGCGGTCGGGGCGATCCTGCTGGCGCGCTGCATCGACGCGGAAGAGGCCTGGGGTTCGATCGACGGCAATGTTCTGGTGCTGATATTCGGCATGCTTGCGGTTGGTCTGGGTCTGCAGCAGGCGGGAAGCGTTGACCTGATTGTCGCCGAATTGACGCCTTTTCTGCGGGAAGTACCACCCTGGGGGCTGGTCTTTGCGATTTACGTCCTGTCGGTGATCATGACCGAGATTGTCACCAACAATGCGGTCGCCATCATCATCACGCCGATTGCCATTGCGCTGGGCAATGATCTGGGAGTCGATCCCCGGCCTTTGGTCATCGCGGTCATGTTCGCCGCCTCTGCCAGCTTCGCCACTCCGATCGGCTATCAGACCAACACTTTGGTTTATGCAGCAGGCAATTACCGCTTCACCGACTTCTTCAAGGCCGGCATTCCGCTGACCTTTGGTGTCGGGCTCTCGACCTGCCTGGCGATCAGCTTCTGGATGTAATGCCGCCCTAAACGCTTGCCGCGCCCTCCTGCGGACGATAGGCATGGGCTGGGAATAATATCGGGGATAATCGCATGCTGGCATTCTGGTTCAAGATTCCACTTTGGCAGCGAGTAATCGCAGCGCTGGTTCTGGGCGTTATCACCGGTCTGATCTGGGGGCCGGAATCCGAAACCATCAAATGGATCGGCGACTTCTTCATCAAGTCGATCAAGATGCTGGTAGTGCCGCTGATCTTCTTCTCGCTGGTGGCGGGTGTCGCCGCGCTGGGCGATCTCAAGAAACTGGGTAGCGTAGGTGGGCGGGCAATGGTCTTGTTCGTTATCACCGGCCAGATTGCAGCCTGGCTCGGCCTCGCGCTCGGCACGTTTTTCCAGCCCGGCAAGGGTGTCGATACCAGCGCCATCGAAATGGGCGCTACGCCCGAACCGAGCACGACCACCGCCGTTGACATGATCCTGTCGATTGTCCCCGACAGTCCGGTACAGGTTATGGCCGATGTCCGCGTATTGCCGCTGATCGTCTTTGCGCTGTTGATCGGTATCGGTATTTTGATGGCCAAGGAAGACGGCAAGCCGCTGGCGAAGATTTTCGATAGCGGTGCCATCGTGATGCAGAAGGTCACGATGATCGTAATGGAATTGACGCCCTTTGGGGTGTTTGCGCTGATGGCGTGGGTTGCGGGTACGTTGGGCACTGATGCCCTGATATCGCTCGCGCAGCTGGTTGGACTCAACTATCTCGGCTGTCTGCTGATCATCGGCGTGATGTATTCGGCGATGATCAAGTTTCTCGCAAAACTGCCGGTAATAGATTTCTTTCGCGGGATCATTGATGCAATTGCGGTCAGCTATTCCACCGCATCCTCCAACGCGACCCTCCCGGTGACCCTGCGCTGTGTCGAACGCAATCTCGGTGTCAGCAATTCTGTGGCGAGTTTCGTGGTCTCACTCGGCGCGACGATCAATATGAATGGCACCGCCATGTATCTGGGCCTCGCCACTTTGTTCGGTGCACAGATTTTTGGCGTTGACCTGAGTTGGGGTGACTATCTCCTGATCTCGATCACCTCGACCTTGGGTGCGATCGGCGCAGCCGGGATTCCCGGTGCCGGCCTGATCATGATGGCGCTGGTCTTTGGCAGCGTCGGTGTGCCACTCGAAACCATCGCCTTTGTTGCTGGCGTCGACCGGATCATGGACATGATGCGGACCACCACCAATGTCTCGGGCGATGCAGCGGTGGCCGTGACGGTGGCAGCGATGACCGGCGAGATTGACCGCGAAGAGATGATCTCTGCGGATGACGTCTAAGCGACCAGAGCGACCTCGGGATATCTGGATGCTCATCATGGGCGCACCAACAGACATGGTTTTTTTCGATTGTCTGCCATGAAGCGTAAACAGCGTTAACCGTGCTCCGCTGGCTCTACGCGGGAATCAGGACATTGCGATAAAGCGGTTCTTCAAGCGCCCGGCCTGCGCCAATGGCGACGCAGGTCAGGGGGTCATCGGCAATGGTAACCGCCAGTCCTGTCTTTTCGGAGATAAATTCGTCAATTCGCCCCAATAGCGCGCCTCCACCGGTCAAGACTATGCCCTGATCCATGATATCCGCCGCCAATTCCGGCTTGGTATGCTCAAGTGCATTCAGCACCGCCTCGGCTATCTGGCCTATTGGCTCGGCAATGGCCTGTGCAATTTCAGCTTCGGTGATAGCAATTTTTTTCGGCATCCCGCTCACCAGATCACGCCCCTTGATATGCATGATCCGTCCATCGCCGACCGGGCTCACCGCACTGGCCATTTCATGTTTGACCAGTTCGGTGGTGGTTTCGCCGATGGCCAGATTATGCTTGCGGCGGATATATGATGCGATGGCATCATCAATCTTGTCGCCACCCATTCGTCCCGATGTGCTGTAAGCCAGGCCTTGCAACGATAATACAGCGACTTCGGTTGTCCCCCCGCCGATATCGACCACCATCGCACCCACTGGCTCGGCGACCGGTATTCCAGCGCCGATGGCTGCGGCCATCGGTTCTTCGATGAAAAATATGCCGGATGCGCCGGCATTGGAGGCTGCATCGCGAAGCGCGCGAAGCTGGACGTTGGTGGAGCCGGAGGGGATACAAACAACAATGTCGAAACGCCGGAATATGCCGGGCTTTTTCGGGTGAACTTTGTGGATGAAATGTTTGATCATCTGCTCCGCGACATCGAGATCAGCGATGACACCGTCCTTGAGCGGACGAACAACTCTTATGTTGCTCGGCGTTTTGCCCATCATCAGCTTGGCATCGCTGCCGACCGCGCGCACCTTTGTCACACCGTCATTCGTTTCGAGCGCAACGACTGATGGCTCGTTGAGCATGATCCCGCGATCGCGCACATAGATAAGGGTATTCGCCGTACCGAGATCGATCGCCAAGTCGAGTGACTGGAGTTTGAAAAAACTTTTCATAAAAATGGAAATACTTTGATTAGAGCGACCACATTGCCAATGTGACAGGATTGCAAAAACTTGGTGACACTGGGCGAATGAACCGGTGATGTATAGTCACGATGCTTTGACCATTTGTCTATTGGTCAAAAATTGCATGGACGGAAAAGATCGATCGGTAGCACTCGGAACGGCCTGGTTTCGCAACATTCCACCAGATTATCTTCTTCTTTTCTCGCTTAACCTGGCGGTCTAGAATTTCGGAAATTCTGGTAAAATTGACGGAATTATCTTCTGAATATTGCCACGAACGGCACATTTTCGCTGTCCCTGAACGGCAAACTATTGTCGCGCCAGTAGGGAAACAAGGCTTCTCAATCCGCAAATGGATCCGTTACCAAAATCGTATCTTCCCGCTCTGGCGAGGTTGACACCAATGCCACCGGACACTGGATCAGTTCCTCTACACGCCGGATATATTTGATCGCCTGTGCGGGAAGGTCGGCCCAGCTGCGCGCTCCAGCGGTGGTTTCGTTCCAGCCTTCCATCGTTTCGTAAATCGGTTTGACGGCGGCCTGGTCCTGGTGATGTGGTGGCAGATAGTCGTAGGTGACACCATTCAGATCATAGCCGACACAGATTTTCAGTTCTTCAAAACCGTCGAGCACGTCGAGCTTGGTCAGTGCGATACCAGCCACGCCGGATACGGCCAGGGCCTGTCGCACAAGCACCGCATCAAACCAGCCGCATCGTCTTTGGCGTCCGGTCACCGTACCGAATTCATGGCCACGCTCGCCAAGTCGCTGGCCGATCTCATCATCCAGTTCGGTCGGGAATGGGCCAGAGCCGACGCGCGTTGTGTAAGCCTTGGTGATGCCCAGCACATAGCCAGTACCCGACGGGCCAATGCCCGAGCCGCCAGCGGCGGTACCGGAAATCGTGTTCGAACTGGTGACAAAGGGATAGGTGCCATGATCGACATCAAGCAATACGCCCTGAGCGCCTTCGAACAATATGCGCTTGCCGTCGCGGCGCGCCTCGTTGAGCCGTTTCCAGACTGGTTGAGCATATTGCAGAACGCTTTCGGCGATTTCCTTCAGATCGTTGAGCAAGCGTTCCCGGTCC
>JAGPVK010000165.1 GCA_018067055.1 Sphingomonadales bacterium
GGTGATGACGGCCGAATAGCTAGTCCGCTTTGATGGATATTCCCTTGCACCAAGGACGTCATTGCGAGCGCAGCGACGCAATCCAGAGCGCCAATCACCGACGATGGCGGCAAGACGCTCTGGATTGCCGCGTCGCCTTCGGCTCCTCGTAATGACGGCGGTTGATCCAGTCTCTATCTTGGTTGACCGGGACAAATAATGACCGCTTTTTGCTACTCCGCTTCCGCGGTGTCGCCTTCTTGCTGATGGGTCATTTTCAGCTTCCCGTCCTTGACCGTAAAGCTGACCCGGCCTTCGACCAGATCCAGCGCATCGCGGCCAAATTCTTCGTAGCGCCAGCCTTCAAGCAGCGGCACATCTTCGCGCTCTCCGGCGACGATCCGTTCCAGATCATCGGCACGAGCCAGCAGGCGGGATGCGACATTCATCTCTGCCGACCGGATCTTGAGTAGCAATTTGAGCAGGTCGGTGACCAGCGCATTGGATTTGCCATTTTTGGGGCGCCGACCGATTTTCAGCGGCAGATCATCCCGTGACAGCGGTTCTGCCTGTTCGATGATTTCCATCAGGCGCGCACCGATATCGTTGTTCTTCCATCCCGCCGAAAGGCCGCGCACCTGTCCCAGCTTCGCCTGATCCTTGGGGGGATGGCCGGCAATGTCGGCCAGCGTTTCATCGCGCATGATCCGTCCGCGGGGCAGGTCCTTGGCCTGCGCTTCTCGCTCCCGCCAGGCGGCTATCGCTTTCAGCCGTCCCAGCATATCCAGATTGCGGCCTTGTGACTTAACGCGCAGCCAGGCTTTTTCCGGATCATTGACATAATTGTCGGGATCGGCGAGTTTTTCCATCTCGGCATTGATCCATTTGCCCCGTCCGGTCTCTTTCAACTTCTCCAGCATCATCGGAAAAATTTTGGCGAGATGGGTAACGTCGGCCACGGCATATTCGAGCTGGCGGGTGTTGAGCGGGCGGCGCGACCAGTCGGTGAACCGGGCACCCTTGTCCAGCGTGATGCCAAGCCAGCTGTCGACCAGATTGGCATAGCCGATCTGTTCGCTCTGTCCGATCGCCATGGCGGCGATCTGGGTGTCGAAGATCGGGTGCGGGGTCTTGCCGGTCAGATTGTGGATGATTTCGACATCCTGCCCGCCCGCATGGAAAATCTTGAGCACATTTTCATTGTTGACCATCAGTTCGAGCAGCGGACCAAGATCGACACCCTTGGCGAGCGGGTCAATCGCCGCCGCTTCCTTGCCGTCCGATATCTGGATGAGACAGAGAATCGGCCAATAGGTATTCTCGCGCATGAACTCGGTATCAACGGTAATGAAATCCGCTGTCGCGAAGCGGGCGCAGATATCGGCGATGTCCTGATTGTCCGTCAGCAATTTGTGAATGTGCATTTTTATCCTATACAGCGGGCGGCTCGTCCCGCAAACAATTCATCGGCAGAGGATAAAATTGGGGGAAAACCATGGCATTTTGGTCACTGATTCTGATCGCCGCGCTGGCGTTGCTATTGCTGGGTCAGATTATGGCACTGTGGGGTGACGCTTGTCTGGCTGTTGCCGATCCACGGCCAATTGGCGGCAAGACAATCGAGATCACGATATTGGCCTGGGGCTTTGCTTCGCGAAGAGGGCGATCCCTCCAGGTTGACGACTGCTATCAGCTTGGCATCAACGACATGCGTTTTTTCATGACCGGAAAGGCCGTTCTGATCTGCCTGATAAGCTTCGGCTTCGTTCGGAAAGTGAGCATCGCCTATCGCTGCTACGCCGGTGACCATGATGTGGGAGAAGCCTGATGGCGCGGGTCGTGAAACTCGGTCAACAAGTCTGGACCAACTATCACCAGACCGCGGAATGCAATCTCAAGGACCGGATCGAGCTGGCCAACGGCGACGAGAAAAACGGTCGGGCGCATCTGAAAGGCGTGGCTGAAACAGTTCGAGATCTGCTCAGGGAGGCCAAGCAATATCAGATCCCGGTGCGACCGATCGGAGCAGGCTGGTCGCCATCACCAATCAACGTGGTCGAGGATGGCTGGCTGGTCGAAACCTTGCGGCTCAACCGGACCTATAAATTGTCGGCCAAGGACCTGCATGAAGATTGCGATGTCGGCGCCGAAGCACTGCTGCTGGTGCAGGCTGGCGCGACGGTCGATGAAGTCTATGAAAGCGCTGAGGAACTGGGCCGGTCTTTGCGGACTGGCGGGGCGAGCAACGGCCAGAGCTTTGCCGGAGCTTGCGCCACCGGGACCCACGGCAGCGTCTGGCGGGAAGGTGGCATTCAGGATCATGTCCGGGCGGTGCAACTGGTGACGCCGGAGCGAATCTTGTGGATCGCGCCCAGGAAAGCAGTGTTGTCGGATGCCTTTGTTGCGCAGACCGGATCGGAGATCATCCGCAATGACCGGATATTTGCCGCCGCCCAGATCCACGTCGGCGCCATGGGCTTTGTCACCGCGATGCTGATCGAGACCGATCCGGTCTTCATGGTGCAGAATATCCAGAAAGCGGCGAAGATAAAGCGCGAGCATATCGACTGGCTGTGCCGTGGCGAATTCAAGAAATTTTCCTGCGAATTCGGACTGCATGAAGAGCCGTATTTTCAGCAACTTATAATGAATCCTTTTGACCCTTTCGACAAGAAGAGCCTGTTGCGTTTCCTGTACAAGCGCCCTTTCGACGCCAGCATCCCGCCACCGCCGCCGGGAGACATGGGGGCCGGCTATGACGCCTTGACCCTGCTCGGCAAGGCGATGGCGGAAAGCGACTGGTTCAAGGGAGAGATATTGCAACTGGCGATGGAGCAGGCCTATCCCAAGAACCGCGATGTCGACGATCCGCCGGCCATCGCCACCTGGGGGCATACCACCGAGGAACATGCGCCGATTGCCAGCCTGTTCAACGGGTCGGTGACAATGGATCGCAGCAAGCTCAGCGAAGCCTTTGATTTGATTATCGACAGTTTCAGGCGTGGGGGAGGGGGCACGGTCGTGACCTTGCGTTTTGTCCGCCAAGCCCAGGGCCTGCTCGCGCCCGCGCACTGGCCAGATAATGTCGTGATCGACTTTGACGGGCCGAACGTCGAATCCAGTCATCAAGGCTATAAGAAAGTGGTCGAGGCGCTCGATGATGCGGGGATCGCCTTCACGCGCCACTGGGGCAAGACCAACAATCTCGACGAGCGGCGGGTGAAGCGGGATTATGAGCAGAATTTCGCCAACTGGAAATGGGCGCAGGCGCAGGTGATGCCGGACGCAGCCGACCGGCGGGTTTTTGCCAGTGATGAATTGGTAAAGCTGGGGTTGATCTAGGCTGTTCGTCAAATGATATGCTAAAATTGCAAAGCTTGGTCAGTCGTATCGGAACAGGCGCGGCGTCTATTGTCGTGTCGATCGCAAATCCGCCATGGACGCAAAAGAAGGCATCAGTATTGCGTTAGCTGCCGTTCAGCTTGCACCCCAGAGACGGTTGTTCCCGTGTCGAGCTCCGACCGGCTGCTCATGTTGGCGCGACCGGGGCTTCAACTGGGCAACTATTTGGCACTCGCTGCAAGCGTTTCGCGATCAAGCATTCGTCCGTTCAGCAAGATGACGTCTATGGAGTCGTATGCATTTATGCTCTCAAGCGGGTTGCGCGACATCAGGAGCAAATTGGCCCGCTTGCCCACTTCAATGCTGCCCAGATCAGCAGTGAGACCGAACTTCCTGGCATTGTCCAGGGTTGCTGCCCGAAAAATAGTTGCAAGCGGAATGCCGGCTCGTGCCCAGTCCTGCATTTCCCAATAGCCATTGAGACCCGGAGGATTGCCCCAACCTGCGCCGCCAACGGCGGTGTCTGTGCCGAACAGCAATGGAATATCCCTGGTGTTCATGCCGGTCACAATGCGCTTCATTCGCTCGAAATATGTTCGTGCTATTTGCTCGGGATCGGCACTCGCGGCCTGACCGCGGGCAAAAGCGTCCGCAAGTATCGGCCCGTTGCGGCGGAGAAAGGCATCGCGTCCACGCTGCGCGTCGGTACGAAGATATGTGAGATAGGCGGCTGGAAGAACTTTGCGAAGATCGGGATCGTTCACGAGATCAGGGGTGAATAGCGAGAGCGTATTGGCAACGGTCTGCATGGTTGGTTGTACGGCTACGTCGGTCCCAACGATTCCCTCGATTGCTTCCATCGCCTCGTTCGGGATGGCATCGTGACCAAGAAACGCGCCGTCCCAATCCCACAGCCCGTGTGCGACGACATCGACACCGGTATCGGCGGCAAGTTTATAGGCTGCCGGTGTCGTGCCATGCAGGAGAACCGGCATTCCGCGTGCGTGCGCTGCAGCCACAACTTCCCGTACGATCGCTTCCGAAGGCAATGCAAAATGTGGTCGCGACTCTGGTGGCCACCAAAGTGCTTCCTCATAGTAGATTTTCACGCAACGGCCGCCGTTTTCCGCGATGCGAGTGATCGTGGCGGTCGGCGTGTGTTCTTTCGGATCGAAGCCCGCAGGCAGCACCGGGGTGGTAAAGCGGTCATGCAGGAAGTTAGGAAAGGCAGCGAAGAATTCGACCTCGCTATCGAAATCGGTGGCCATAAAATCGTTCGATAAAACCAAACCTTGCCCGCAATGGATCAAGTCAGGGTGGACGGGCGCGTTCTCGAACTGGCGATTTATATCAAAGTCGGCATTCAACTCAACGACGGTCGTGTAGCCGAAGTACAAGTAGCTACGTGGTTGTTGCTTCTGAAACGTGTCGAAGAGAACGTCGAACGACTTCGTGTACCGCCGGCTCAGCCCCGTCGCGTGATAAAGGTGTACATGTCCATCAATGAGTCCCGGCGTGAGAAACCGTCCTGCGCCATCGATCTCCTGCGTTGCGCGACGATTGTCTTTTCTCTCGATTGAAATAATACGGCCCTTGTCGATGAGCACGTCGACATTTTCGAGCGGCACGCTGCGCTCAGGACTGACGACCGTAACATTTCTGATCGCCAGCTCGATTGGATCGCGATCCTTTACCGTAGTGCATCCCGCGATGGCCAAAGCGAGCATGGTAGTTAGGGGGCCGAGAAGTCTCTTGTTCATTTCCGTCCCCGCCATCTCATTTGGAGAACCCGATCCAGCATGTTGCTGGCCGGCATGCCGACGGGCCGCCTGCCAAAGATCGATTTCAGGTTCGCCCATTTACAAAGTTTTTGGCCTAACCCGCTCCGTATTTGAAAGGTTAGGCCACATCGTAAGTGTATTGTCTATATATAACACCTAGTGAAAAGGATGTCAAATTGCTTGCCGTGTAGCCGGGCCTATGTTTTGGGCAGATGGCTTTCGGTGCGGCGCCATGAACGGCGGTAGCGCATTCCTCCCAAAACTCCGCATCAAGTGCGGAGCACAGCCGGTTTGGGCAATCTCTAGCCTTGACAAATGGCCCGCAGACCTGTGTTACGCCTGCAATCTTTCCATATGGGAAAGCACCCAATTTCCAAAGGTTCATCATGCACGCATATCGCACCCATAATTGTTCCGCGCTTCGCGCTTCGCACGTCGGCGAAACCGTCCGTCTGTCCGGCTGGATCCATCGCAAGCGGGATCATGGCAATCTGCTGTTCGTTGACCTGCGCGATCATTTTGGCCTGACCCAGATTGTCAGCGAGACTGGCAGCGAGGCTTTCAAGATGCTTGATGGCGCGCGTGTTGAGTCCGTGGTCACGGTGACCGGCAAGGTGGTTGCCCGCGACGATGAGACGGTGAACAAGAATTTGCCAACCGGCGAGGTCGAGCTGGTTGCCGATACGGTTGAGATGCAGGGTCCGGCGGAAGAATTGCCGATGCCGGTGTTCGGCGAACAGGAATATCCCGAGGATATCCGGCTGCGCTATCGCTTCCTCGATCTGCGCCGCGAGTCGGTGCACGCCAATATGATGCTGCGATCAAAGGTCATCGCGAGCCTGCGCAAGCGCATGACCGATCAGGGCTTTACCGAATTCCAGACGCCGATCCTGACCGCCTCGTCACCGGAAGGCGCACGCGACTATCTGGTGCCGAGCCGCGTCCATCCCGGCAAATTCTATGCGCTGCCGCAGGCGCCGCAGATGTTCAAACAGATGCTGATGGTTGCCGGTTTCGACCGCTATTTCCAGATCGCGCCCTGTTTCCGCGACGAGGATGCCCGCGCCGACCGTTCGCCGGGCGAATTTTACCAGCTCGATTTTGAAATGAGCTTTGTCACCCAGGAGGATGTGTTCCAGACGCTGGAACCGGTTCTGGCTGGTGTATTTGAAGAATTCGCCAACGGTCGTTCGGTCACCCCTGCCGGTGAATTTCCGCGCATTCCCTACAAGGAATCGATGCTGAAATATGGCAATGACAAGCCTGACCTGCGCAACCCGATCATCATCCAGGACGTCAGCGAACATTTCAAGGGCTCCGGTTTCGGTCTGTTCGACAAGATCACCTCGACCGGCGGCACCGTGCGCGCCTTTGTGGCGCCGGAAGCTGGCAAGAACAGCCGCAAATTCTTCGATGCTATGAATGACTGGGCGCGCAGTGAAGGTTTCGCTGGCCTCGGCTATATCAACATGAAGGAAGGCGCGGCTGGCGGGCCGATTGCCAAGAACCATGGCGAAGAAGGCACGGCGAAACTGCTCGCCGATCTCGGTTGTGGTCCTGACGATGGTGTGTTCTTTGCCGCCGGCAAGGAAGCCGATGCAGCCAAGCTTGCAGGTGTTGCACGGACCCGCACTGCGGAGCAACTCGACCTGATCGACAAGAATGCGTTCAAATTCTGCTGGATCGTCGATTATCCGATGTTCGAATATGACGATGAGCTGAAGAAAATGGACTTTTCGCACAACCCCTTCTCGATGCCGCAGGGTGAGCTGGAAGCGCTGGAAAGCAAGGACCCGCTCGATATTCTCGCCTGGCAATATGATATTGTCTGCAACGGCATCGAACTGTCCTCCGGCGCGATCCGGAACCACCGGCCCGACATCATGTACAAGGCGTTCGAGATTGCCGGCTATACCAGGGAGCAGGTCGACACCGAATTTTCCGGCATGATCAACGCGCTCAAATATGGCGCACCACCGCATGGTGGCTCGGCTCCGGGCGTCGATCGGATCGTGATGATGCTGGCGAACGAACCGAATATTCGTGAGGTCGTATTGTTCCCGATGAACCAGAAGGCGGAAGACCTGATGATGAGCGCGCCGAGTCCGGTATCCGCAAAACAATTGCGGGAACTGCATATCCGCGTGGTCGAGCCGCCAAAGGAAGGCTAGCCTCAACTCCGCTCAAATCCGTTAGTGGTGAGCCTGTCGAACCCCGCTTATCGATAATCGCCTTGCGACAGGCTCAGGGCTAACGGAATCAATATATGACCAATCCCACCGAACATCATTTCGCGTCTTCGCATGGCGACATCTGTTATTTCGAATGGGGCAAGGCGGGCGATGGGCCGTCGATCCTGCTGCTCCACGCGACCGGCTTTCATGCCCGTTGCTGGGACAAGGTGGTCGATGCCTTTCCGGATGGCATGCATGTGATTGCGGTTGATCAGCTGGGCCACGGACGGAGCGCCGCGCCGATCATCACCGACTGGACCGACGTCGCGGGTGCGACCGCAGAACTGGTGCAATCGCTCGGGGTCAGCTTCGCGATTGGCGTGGGTCACAGCATGGGCGGCCATTGTCTGGTGCAGGTCGCGGCCCGCCACCCTGATCTGCTGGAGCGGCTCGTTTTGATCGATCCGGTAATCATGGTGCGGGAATTTTATCAAAATCCGCAAGATTCCAGTGCGACCTACGAGATGGTAGCCAAGCGCCGCAACAGCTGGACCGGACCCGATGCCATGTTCGATCGTTTCCACGACCGGCATCCTTACAAGCTTTGGGACCCGGCGGTGCTGCGGGATTATTGCGAATATGGTCTGCTGCCGGACGGGCAGGGCGGCTATGAACTGGCCTGTCCGCCACAGACCGAGGCATCAATCTATGCGACCAGCGCTACGGTTGATCCCTGGCCAATGATTGACGAGATCACCCAGCCGGTCACGGTGCTGCGTGCGCCGCAAATCGACCGGGATGGCGCTTTTGATTTCGCCGGTTCGCCGACCCCGCCCGGGCTTGCCGATGATTTTGCGCATGGCACCGATATCTATCTGCCCGATCTCACCCATTTCATGCCGATGCAGGAACCGAAACGGATTGCGGAACTGATCCTTGCGGATCACGGTTAATCGGTTGGCCGTTGGCGTTCATCTGATATATGTTGCTCTTGCTTGTCGAAGCCTGTTGCTGGACGAGGAACGCCGTTGAGTGTTGCTCGCCCTCAGGGTTGGCAGGCTCAGGGCGAATGGAGCGCAAATGACCATAAATCTGTCTGACTATGAATCCGGCGACCAATATGATGGCGATTATGATGCGGCGCTGGAAGCGCTGCAGGACCGTCTCGCGCATATCCATTTCAAGCATATCATTCACGGCAGCCGCTCGATCCTGGTGTTCGAGGGCTGGGACGCGGCTGGCAAGGGTGGTGCGATCCGCCGAATGACCGGAGAATGGGATCCTCGCTATTATGATGTCTGGCCGATCGGTGCGCCGACCAGGGAAGAGAAAGACCGGCATTTCCTCTGGCGCTTCTGGCAGAAATTGCCGGGAAGCCGTGAAATTGGTGTATTCGACCGCAGCTGGTATGGCCGCGTGCTGGTCGAGCGGGTCGAGGGATTTTGCGAGCCGGCCGACTGGAAACGTGGCTATGACGAGATTAATGAATTTGAAGCGCAGCAGATCGATGGCGGCACCAATCTGGTGAAGCTGTTCTTCCATACGACGCAGGACGAACAGGACGCGCGGCTTACCAAACGGCTGGATACGCCGCACAAACGCTGGAAGATAACCGCCGAGGATTTCCGTAACCGCGAAAAGCGCGGCGCCTATCTCGACGCGATGCATGACATGTTCGAATATACCGACACCCGCTGGGCACCGTGGAAGGTGATCGACGGCAATGACAAGAAATCCGCCCGGATCGCCGCGCTGACTCATGTCGCGGAAACGCTGGAGGCGGCATTACCGGAGGATTTGCCGGATGCTGATCCAGCGCTAGTGACGCTGGCGCATGAGGCCTTTGGCTATGAGGCGAAGGATTAGTCAGCCACCAAATAGGCACGCCAATCGGTCGCGCGCGGGCTGCCACTCCAGCCCGCTTTCTGCCAGCCAGTTTTCGTCATAATAGGTGCTGCCATAGCGTTCGCCGCCGTCGCAGAGCAAGGTGACTATACTGCCGGTTTCTCCGCTCGCGGCCATTTCTTCGATCAATTGCGCGCATCCCCAGATATTGGTGCCGGTCGATCCGCCAACCCGGCGACCCAGGTGGTCGGACAGCGCATGCATCGCGCCGATGCTGTTGGCATCGTCTACGGCGATCATGCGATCAATCACGGACGGAATGAAGCTGGGTTCAACGCGGGCGCGACCAATGCCCTCAATCCGCGAACTGCACCCGCCAGACAGGCTGGTGATATTGCGATCTCCAAAATGCTGGTGAAATATCGATGCAGTCGGATCGGCGACGCATAATCTGGTTCTATGCTGTTGCAGGCGGATGAACCGGCCGATGGTTGCAGACGTACCGCCGGTCCCGGCTCCGCAAACAATCCAGCTAGGGATTTGATGTATCTCCTGATCCATCTGGGCGAAGATGCTTTCGGCAATATTGTTGTTGCCGCGCCAGTCGGTAGCCCGCTCGGCGTAAGTAAACTGGTCGACAAAATGGCCATTGGTTTCGTTCGCCAGCCTTTGGCAGACATCGTAGACGCTTTGCGGATCATCCACGGCACAAATTTCGCCGCCCTGGAATTCAATCGCTTTCAATTTGGCTGCTGCCGTCGTTTTGGGCACGACGGCGATGAATCGAAGATTCAGCATTCGGGCGAAATAGGCCTCGGATACGGCCGTCGATCCTGACGAGGCCTCAATCACTGTGGTTTCTGGACCGATCCACTGGTTGCAAAGGGCATAGAGAAACAGGGAGCGAGCGAGACGGTGCTTCAGGCTGCCGGTTGGATGCGAGCTTTCATCTTTCAGATATAGTTCGATCCCGGGATGATGCGGCAACTCCACCTGTACCAGATGGGTGTCGGCGGACCGATTATAGTCAGCCTCAATCTTGCGTATCGCCGTGTCGAGCCAGTCCCGTCCGCCCGTCATGCTGCAGTAACCGGATTGCTCGAATATAGCATTGCGAAATTCATCAATCTTACCCCCGAACTCCCAGTTTTCGAGAGTGTATCGGATGGTTTGCTACACCGGAGAGACGCAATTTTCAAATCTTCTGTGATTTCAGCTGCGTAACCAAAAGGCCGGATTCCAACGCCAGTGACCAGGCTGTATCGGTGCGCTGGAAAATCAGATTTATACGCGGCTTGTCTCCGCCTTCCTGATCAACCACGATCTGGGCGAACAATATCGCGACTATCCGCAGACGTCGCCGATGGTCATATCCTTTGTGAAGTCCAAAACCGTGTCGCTGGCTAGCGGCCGTTATCCTCGGCCATTCTTCCCGATATAGCGTGACAGCGGCGTATCGCTCCGGATCGTTGGTCCGCGCGGGTTTTTGGTGTCATAGACCACCGCATTTTCGAGCACGCGCTTGACATAATTACGGGTCTCGGAAATCGGAATATCCTCGATCCACTGCACCCAGTCGATGCCGCCCATACGGGGGTCGCCATTGGCACGGAGCCATTTGTTCACATTGCCGGGCCCGGCATTATAAGCCGCGATCGCCAATGGATAGCTGCCGCCATAATAATCCATCATCCGCTGGATATAGCCGCTGCCCAGCTGGATATTATATTGCGGGTCCTCGGTCAGCGAAGAGGCATTATAGGACAGATTGGCCTTGCCGGACTGTTCCCGGGCGGTGCCGGGCATCAGCTGCATCAGGCCGCGGGCGCCGGCGTGACTGATCGCGCCTTCGGCAAACTGGCTTTCCTGGCGGGTGATCGCATGGATCAGCGTCCATGTGCTTTCATGGCCAAAGGGAACCTGCATCGTCGGGAAGGATGTCTCGTCGATCGGACCGACGCCTGCGCTCAGCGCGCTGATGCCCTTGATCACACCAAGATCGCGCGCACCGATGCGGGTTGCGAGATCGCTGAGCAGCAGATAGTCCTTGGCGGTCTTGGCATTATAGGCGAGCGCCCTGTGAAAGCGGATCTGCTCTTTCCATGGACCGGTGCGGATCGACGCCTTGGCCGCGATGACAAGCGGTTCGCTGTCATAGGCTTTGCGATCTTCCTCGGTTATTTCGATCGCCGGCTTGCGGTTGAATTCCGGCAGCGGGCGACCCAGCCGTTCGAGCGACAACTGGCCGTAGAAATAGTCGGGAAAGGCAGCGGCTTTCTCGAAATAGGCATTGGCCTGTTCACTCTGTCCCGCTTGGGCAGCGGCGCGGCCAGCCCAGTAATAGCCCTTGGACGTGATATTGGGCGAGTCATAGGATTGCGCATATAGGTCGAACATCGGCACTGCCTTGGCCGGTTGGCGCATGCCGTTGAGCGCCGCCGTGCCGGCTATCCATGCCAGATCGGAATATTTGTCGCGTACCCGGCTATTCTGATCGGCGATCCGGGTCGGGGCATAATAGGCGTCATCGATTTTCGAAGCGATATCATAAGCCACCGACCATTGCCGGTCGTTGGCTGCGGCTTCGGCGTTGATCAACATTGCCTCGAACCAGATATCGGGTGCGGCGGGCTTGACCCGCAAGGGCAATCTGCTCGCCAGCAATTGCCGTGCGGCATAGCTTTGGCCGCTATTGCGCAGATAACGGGCGCGATCCGCCAGATAGCCGGCGTCGTCGCGGGCGATTGCACCGACGGCGCTGGCCTTTTCATTGGCATCCGCCGCTTCGGTCAGCTGTGACAGCCGCGCTTCGAAAACCGGACGCCTTGCGGGCGAGGTAAAGCCCAGCTGACGAGCTGCATCCCGCGTTGCTCTGGCCCAAAGCAGCGCATCCATGCGCGCATCATGATCATCGATACTGAACGCCGAACTGAACCGCGAGATCAGCACCGCTTCATCTTCGTCGGTCAGCGTGCCGCCGCGCCAGGCTGTTCTCGCCCATTGATCGGCTTTGTCCCTCTGTCCGGTCGCTTGCAGGGCAACCGCATATTTGGCGGCACCCGCATTGGTGGTCGGTTCGAAGCGGGAAAAATAGGCCAGCACGCGGGCAGGCGAGAAGCTGTTGATATTGATCGCCTGTTCGGCGTTGCGCTGCATTCTCGTGTCTTCCGGCCAGTCCGGGAAGGTGACCAGGAAGCCCGCATAATCCTCGAAGGAATAATTGTCGGATTGAGTCAATACGCGCCAGCGCTGCAGGCCAAGCACAGCATTGCCACCAGTCGGGTCGGACAGGCCCGCTCCATCATTCTGCCAGCCCAGTTGATCGCCGAGATTGTCGGCCGCCATGCAGGTCGCAGGGGTCAAAAGCACTGCAGCGATAAGAAATCTTGATACCATACTGGACATTTTAGGCTTAGGCTCCTTATCAGGCGCTGAACGGCGAACTATATCACCGTTAATAATGGAAATGACTTGGTAGTGGCTTTGCCGATTTCCAAGGCAAACATAAAGGATTATTAGATGTTCTCGGGCTCAATTCCGGCTCTGGCGACGCCCTTTCGCGACGGATCGTTTGCCGAAGACCAGTTTCGCGCGCTGGTAGACTGGCAGATCGACCAGGGCAGCAGCGCTCTTGTTCCCTGCGGGACAACCGGCGAGGCTTCGACCTTGTCAAATGCCGAACATCATCGCGTCATCGAAATATGCATCGAGCAGGCGGCTGGCCGGGTGCCGATCATCGCCGGCTGTGGGTCCAATGACACCACCAATGCCATGTTGCACCTCAACTTCTCGAAAAAATGCGGAGCAGCGGCGGGTCTGGTTGTCGCTCCTTATTATAACCGGCCCAATCAGGAGGGCATCACTGCCCATTTCACCACCCTGACGGAAAATGTCGATTTGCCGCTGATATTATACAATGTTCCTGCAAGAACCGTGACCGACATCAAGCCCGACACGGTTGCGGCCCTTTCGAAGCTGCCCGGCATTGTCGCGATCAAGGATGCCAGTGGCGATCTCGACCGGGTCACCGAACATCGGCTCAATTGCGCCAAGGATTTCGTGATGCTTTCGGGAGTCGATGAACTGTCGCTGGCGTTCAACGCGGCCGGCGGTGTTGGCTGTATTTCGGTCACCGCCAATGTCGCCCCGAAATTATGCGCGGAATTCCAGGCAGCCTGCGCCGCGGGGGACTATGCCAAGGCACGCAAACTGAATGATGTGCTCTATCCGCTGCACAAGTCACTGTTCTCGGATGCGTCTCCGGGGCCGGTCAAATATGCGATGTCGCGGGTTCTGGACAATTTCTCGACCGACCTGCGGCTGCCGATGACGCCGCCGTGTGAAGCCAGCCGCAAGGCAGTGGATGCCGCTCTGGAAGGGGCAGGACTGGTCTGATGGCGAAACCGCGGCCAGAGGAATTTGACAAGCAGAAGATCGTCGCCGAAAACCGGCGCGCGCGTTATGATTATTTTGTCGACGACAAGTTTGAAGCCGGAATCATGCTGACCGGTACGGAAGTGAAATCACTGCGCTTCGGTTCGGGCGCGATCGCCGAAAGCTATGCTGAGGTGAAGGATGACGAGGTCTGGCTGATCAATGCCAATATTCCGGAATGGAGCCATGGCAACCGGTATAATCATACGCCAACCCGTCCCCGGAAACTGTTGCTGAAGCGCCGCGAGATCAATAAATTGCATGGCGCGGTGATGCGAAAGGGCATGACCATTGTGCCGCTGTCGATCTACTTTAACAGCAAGGGCAAGGCGAAGCTGGAACTGGCGCTGGCCAAGGGCAAGAAAGCGCCGGACAAACGGCAGACCGAAAAGGACCGCGACTGGAAGAGGCAGCAGGGCCGACTGATGCGCGAACATGGCTGATCCAGATTTTAACCCTCCGCCAAAAGATTGGGGTGCGCGAACGATCAAACGCTTTGGCGTTTGGCTGGACAAAAAAATGCCGACCCGGGCGAGCATGGCCAAGAATAGATATCTAAAGCCGATAGCGCACCGGTTTTTACGATCCGATCTGTGGCATTTTAATCGTCGGTCCGTCCCGCGCGGGGTGGCTCTGGGAATGTTGGCGGGATTTCTGATTCCCTTGGGTGGCCAGACTTTTGTTGCATTATTTTTGGCGTTGCCCATTCGCGCCAACGTGCCGATCGCCGCTGTCACCACATTTATCACCAATCCGTTCACCTATCCATTCTGGATCGCCGTTGCCTATCAGATCGGCAAGCAAATATTGCAAATTGAACAGGGGTCTTCCGGTCAGACAGTTCACGAAGTTGTGGATACGCAATTTCTGAGTCAAGTCGCTCAATGGCTGGGTTGGTTCGGGCGAGAAGCGGCAGTAACTTTTTTTGGATTTGCAGTGTTGGGTGTTGTTTTCGCAGCGCTGGGATATGTGATAAGCAGCTTTGGCTGGCGCTGGTGGATCGGTCGGAAAAGGCAGTCGGTCTTGGCAAGACGGCGTGCGGAACAGTTGAGCGATGGCCAGTAAAGCTCAGAACAAGGTGGGGTTGCTGAATCCCAGTACCCGCAAGGTGCAAACCGATGTGCGGACAAGAGCCATGTTGCTGGCGGTAGCGGTGATCGCTTCAGCTGGACTGCTCTACTGGCAAGTGCAGAATATAACCCTGATCGTCGCGTTTCTTGCCCTCGTGCTCAGCTTGACCGGAGTGGCTTTTTTTCTGCGCCCGCAAAATGCCGACACCGACAAGGATCATGCGGATCCCGAAGACTGGGCCGTGACAAGAATGGTCGCCGATCAGTCCGCGATCGGGCTGGCGATTACCGACCGGGCTGGCCGGCTGGTCTGTGCCAATGAGCTGTTCACCAAATGGTTCAATGGTGCTGCGGTTCCTCCGGAACTGCCGCTGCAGGCCGGCGGCAACGAGCTACTGGCGACGGCTGGCCGAACCGCGTGGCGCGACGGCCGCGGCTATGCCGAGGGACTGAAGCGCGGCGTTGCCGAATATAGCGCGAAAGTTGTCCGGGCCGGGCAGGGCGATGAATATCTGTTGTGGCAGATGATACCGCAAGTCCAGGCCGACCTGCTGGATGACATGATCGGTCTGGTCAGCGGTGGCGGCGGCCGCGCTTTTTCCGAAGTCGGCATATTGGCCAGTGTGATCGGCGGCGAGGGTCGGATTCGCGCTTCCAATCAGGCCTTTGCGTTGCGCGCGACCGGCCGGGTTGATGCCAATATATCGGGGCGCAATTTCATCAATTTTCTGCGTTCCGATGACAAGGGTACGATTTTCTTTGAACGCGAGGGCCGGCATGGCACCCCGGTCCGACTATTCCATGTTCCGCTCGACCGGGAAAAGGAAAAGGGACCTGCGCTGATCCTGCTGATCGACGATGATGGCGGAATGGTCGAGCGCGGCAAGGCGCTGGAGCAGGTTGAGTCAATGCTCTCTCTGCTGCCTCTGGGGCTTGCGCTTACCGACCGCGACGGACGGTTCCTGTTTCTCAACGAGGCCTTTGCCAAAACCGCCGGCATTGGCGAGAAGGAGCAACCGCTCTATCCTGGCGACCTGATGATCCGAGACGACAAGTCGGCGGTTGCCGATGCCGTCCGTCGCTACGCCAGCGGGCCTCCGATGGCCGGTGATCTGGCGGTGCGGCTGCGCAATGGCGGCGAGGAGCCGGTGGCGCTGGGCATCGCTGGCGTTCGCGGATTGGGCGAAGCGGCGG
>JAGPVK010000457.1 GCA_018067055.1 Sphingomonadales bacterium
CAAATTCAAAAATTATGTCGTAGTGGATTCCCTAACTTGTCGACGGAACAATGTTCTCGTCTCGGGTCTTCTCATCGGAACTAGCCAAGTAGGCTTCCACCCTCCTCAACGTCCTAGCCCGCGGCCTACGCCCTTCCCTCAAATCCAGAACAAACCGCGGATCACCGACAGCGCGCCTGCCAAACCGCGTCGGCGACATATGTGTCTGCTTGAGATGCTTTTCGATACGATCCAACAGTTTCATATGAGGCCTCCTCGAATCATAAATTGCTTGTGTTCTTGTTATGTTCCTAGTAGGAAGATTGCATATTGTCTAGGATAATTCCTATTGAGGGGTCAAAAGGCACAAAAGATGGATGATGTACGAGAAACTCTGGATCGGTTGATCCGCGAAAACGGGGATGATTATTCCGGTCTTTCAAAAATGCTTGGCCGTAATGCAGCCTATATCCAGCAGTTCATAAAGCGCGGTACACCGCGCAAGCTGGACCCTGAGGACAGACTTAGGCTGGCGAGCTTTTACGGTATTGACGAACAACTATTGGGCGGGCCGCCGCCAACTGGCAGTGACGGCATGGTCGAAGTCCCCGTACTCGATGTCAATGTTTCTGCAGGACATGGCGCTCTGGCGACAAGCGAGGATAGGAAAACGCGTTTTTCGTTCGATGAACGCTGGCTGCGCAAACTGACTCCGGCTAGGGGCGTCAGCCTCTCTGTGGTCCGCGTTATGGGCGATTCCATGGAACCAACCCTGTCGGACGGCGATGACGTTCTGGTGGATGCCTCTGACCATGGTTCGCGGCTGCGCGATGGGATCTATGTTATGCGGATCGATGATACGCTGGTGGTCAAACGCATTGCACTAAGGCCCGATAGCCCGTTCATTACCATTGCCAGCGACAACCCGAACTATCCGACCTGGGAGGATATTGATCGCAGCACGGTCCATATCGCAGGCCGCGTGCTTTGGTTTGGTCGCGCGCTTTGATCAGAGGTTTGCCCTGAGATCATCTAAATCCCCATATCCAACGGCTTGCTGTGTTCTTTTTCAAGTTCTCGCTGGTCCTTTTGCGGTTCTTTGGGCGCAATTTCATTTCCTTTCGCAAGCCCAGTCGCTGCGGCTTTGCCGAGACGCTGTGTCACTTCAAGCGCCGATCTTTTTGCGCCGTCATTTTTCTCGACTGCTGCTTCCAGTTTCTCGCGGTTATCAACGATGAGCGTCAAACCATCCCGCAATCTCGTAATCGTAACCAGAAATGTCTGCTTGTTGGAAAGATTGCGCTCGCGGCTATCCATGACCGCAATCCCGCGATCAGAAGTAAGCCCCTGCGCCATATGCGCATTGAGCGCGTAAGCCAGATCAATACGCTTTAGCATGGGATCTTTATGGGTCAGACGATGTCCGATACCGGAAGATGTTCGCAAGTGAACATGCCCAGTATCAATTGCTGTAATATTTG
>JAGPVK010000180.1 GCA_018067055.1 Sphingomonadales bacterium
CAAATGTGTTCACCATGCGCATATTCTCGTGATAGCTGAATTCAAAATCGAGATCACTGCCGGCGCTACGCAAGCGCTCGCGATTGGCTTTGCTTTGCTCTGGCGTGGCACCATATTTCTGAGCCATATGCTCGTTGATCGACTGTCCTTCTGGCGGCATGGACGGGTTCAGTTCAAAAGCATGCCAGCTCAGTTCAAATCGCGCCTTGCCTTCAAATTGGGTCATGGCCTTTTCGAGTTTTTTGTAACCGATGATGCACCACGGGCACACAACGTCCGAGACAATATCAATGGTGATAACGGGGGTCTCGGACATGGTGATTTCCTTGATCTTGTCAGGCCTTTTCAAGCGTGCATTGCAGTGGATGTTCGTTCTTGCGAGCGAAGTCCATCACCTGAGTGACTTTGGTTTCCGCCACTTCATAGCTGAATGTTCCGCAAACGCCGACGCCCTTTTGATGCACATGAAGCATGACCCGCGTCGCTTCATCGATGTCCATGTTGAAAAAACGTTTCAACACCAGAACGACAAATTCCATCGGCGTATAATCATCGTTGAGAATGAGCACCTTGTAGGGGCTGGGCTTTTTGGTCTTGGCCCGCGTCTTGGTTGCAATGCCGAGATTGGTGTTGTCGTCGTCATCGGAACCTTTGTCGGCATCGTCGCCCATCACCGGCTGGTCGCTGGCACGGCCTTGCCGGGTGGATTTTTTGAAGGGGAAAAGAATCTGCTGGTTCATCATCAGTCTCAGGATATGGTATTTTTACCCCCAAGGGCAAGTGCCGGATTGATAGTTTTGACAGCTTTTGCGGTTGTCTGTGTAAATAGGGCACAAATAAAAAGGACCGCTCCAACGGAACGGTCCTTTTCGATCGATTCAAAAAAGCGGTTTAAGCAGCTTTTTTCAGTTCCTTGCGGATTTCGCTGACGCGATCAGCAATCGGCTGATAGGCTTTGCCAGCAAGCTTCACAACAGCATCAGCGTTGTTCGAGGTCTGGTCCATGACCCGGTCCAGTCCGCTGCGCACATAATCAGCCTGCTTTTCAAACATGTCCTTTGGCGTTGCGACGCTGAACAGGCCTTGCAGTGCACGGCTGGCTTCAACGAAGTTTTCGCGGGTATATTTCATGTTGGTCTGGCCGATTTCCTGAGCGCCCTTCGCAGCAATCTTGCCGCTTTCGATCAGGGTTTCGACATTTTCGCGATTGAATTCAACAGCGTTCTTCGACAGTGCAACGGCACGATCAGCAGCGGCTTTCGCACGTGCCTGAGCGTCAGCGGTCAGCTTTTCAAAACGCGAGCCGAGCTTTTCAGCAGTTTTCTTGGCGGTGTTTGCAGCCTTGGTGTTGGCTGCTTTGGTGTTCTTGACAACGCGTTTGGTTGTGGTGGTTTTGGTGGTAGCCATTTTTTTGGTTCCTTTAGTCTTTTTGTTCAATGTGGTTTGGGCAACTGGCTTCGCGGCGACTTTGCGTTTCGCTGCGGGCTTTTTTGTTGCGGGCTTGGATGCTGCGGTTTTTTTGACAGCAGGCTTTGCCGCTGTTGCCGGTTTAGCAGCTGGAGCCACCGGCTTTTGAGTTTCGGACGTTGCCGGAGTTTGATCAGCTGCGGCTTTCTCGGCAACCGCAGTTTCTGAAGCCGGTTTGTTGGAAATGTTGGTCGCGGAGGCCGCTGCAGCATATGCTGCATCAGCAGAGAGCGAGCCGGTTACTTTTGCTGCCGGGGCAGTGGATGTTTCGTTTGTTGTATCAGCCATCGGTTATCTCACTTCTATGTTGCAGTGCACAAATAGGGGATGAGATTGCCGATGTCAAGAAAAATGGTGCAGTGCACAATAAATTGAATTGCAATAGATAAAACCACAGAATACAGCGATCTAGCGGCAGTCAGTGTCGCTGGCCTCCGCATTTTTTTGATAAACGCGATACTGTATATGGTGCAAAGTACCAGATTTCAGTGGTCCGGCGCAGCGACTGCTGTAACAGGTCCAATATGCTTACCGAAAGTTCCCCATGTCCGCTTTAATCTCCATCGCTACCGCCGTGCCCGATTACGAGATCACTCAGGCCGAAGTGCTGGCCGTGCTGGCAAAGGCGAGGGGGGCGGCGCTGCCCGCCCGGCTGGAGCAGATCCTCGGCAATAGCGGGATCGACCAGCGCTATCTCGCCTGCGAGGCGGACTATTATCTGGAGCCGCGCAGCTGGACCGGACGAGCGGCGATTTATAATCAAGTCGGTTCGCGGCTTGTGCACAAGGCGGCCGGGGATGCGCTGGACAAGGCGTCGCTCGCACCCGCCGATATTGACGCCATTGTCCTGATCTCGACCACCGGCACGATGACACCTTCGATTCCGAGCCGGATGATCCAGGCGATGGGCTTCAACCCGTCGACCCAGACGATCCCGGTGTTTGGCTACGGCTGTGCTGGCAGCGTGCTCGGGCTGCGGCTGGCCAATGATCTGGCTGCTGCCAATGGCGGCCAGAATGTCCTGATGATTGCCCTGGAATTGTGCAGCCTGTCTTACGACTATAGCCAGTTTGACAAGAAGAACATGATCGCCACCGCGCTGTTTGCGGATGGCTGTGCGGCTGCGGTGATCAGCGGCAAGGCCGGGCAGGCGGGCTTGCCCTCGTTCCGCGCTTTCGATCAGAAGACCTGGCCCGATACCCGCGACATGATGGGCTGGGAGATCGGCGCGACCGGTTTTGATCTTGTGCTGGCGCGCGATATCCCGACTTTTGTAACCAATGATTTCGCGCCCTTTTGCGATGCGTTTCTGGTCGACCAAGGTCTGGAGAAATCTGACCTTGCCGAACCGGCCTGCCATCCCGGCGGCGGCCGGGTGGTGGAAGCATTGGAAGCATATTTTGCGCCGGAGATTGCGGGCATTCCGGCCACCCGGGACATACTCCGGCAGCATGGCAATATGTCGTCGCCAACCGTCCTGTTCGTGCTCGAACAGCTGCTTTTGCAGAAGCCCGACAAGCCGATATTGCTTACCGCGCTGGGTCCCGGTTTCACTGCGGTACTCGGCATAATTGATCCGCAGGGCGCAGTATGACCGAGCATCTGGGCGCGATTTTCACGACCAGCCCGACATGGGTTAGCTGGGCGTTGCTCTATATCATTGTCCAGCGGCTGGGCGAACTGGTACATGCCAATCGTAATACAAGGCGACTGCTCAGCGAAGGCGGGCAGGAGCATGGCGCGGACCATTATCACTATTTCATCTTTCTCCATAGCGCCTGGATCGCGATCATCGCCTTGCTGGTCGATCCGTTGCATGCAATCCACCCAGCGATGCTCGCGCTGTTCGCAGGCACGCAAATCCTGCGGATCTGGACGCTGGTGAGCATTGGCCGCTGGTGGACGACCAGGATCATCTCGGCGCCGCATTTCGACCGGGTCAAGCGTGGACCTTACAAATATATCAGACATCCCAATTATCTGGTGGTTGTGCTCGAGATCGCAATCGTACCGCTGATGCTCGGGCTGCCGTGGGTGGCATTGCTGTTTTCCGTGCTCAACGCGATGCTGCTGCGTCACCGAATCGGCGTCGAGAATGCAGTGCTCGGCGAGCGCGGCTAGGCCAAAGTTAGTCAAACTTAGGGCCAATGACGGGTTTTGACGTAACTTCAGACAATGTCTGAACTGGAGCGCGCCCAGCAAAAATTATCCCGATCAGGCGGATTGAACTTTACGAACTTTACAGTGTCAAAGAACCGAAGCGCAATTTATCAAAACTCAGCGATGTAGGAAAGCGATTTGCCATCGGGTCCAGATTGTTCCTGATCAGCAAGCCATGTTGAGCTTGCGGAATTACCGCTTATACTAGTGGCAAGCTTCGGGGAGACACTGCGTGTCGATATTTGCCAGGATCATGGTCGCGCTGGTCGCTGTCTTGCATCTCTACATCGCCTGGTTCGGGATATTCGCTTGGCAGGCGCAAGGACCAGCGACCTTTCCGGATCTCCCGGCCAGCCTGTTCGAACCGACGACCGCGATGGCCGCCAATCAGGGGATATATAATCTCTGTCTTGCCGCTGGTCTGATCTGGTCGCTGTTCATTCGCGATCCCGAATGGCAGCGAAAAGTGGCGAGTGGCTTTCTGCTGTTCGTTGCCACGGCTGGCATTTTTGGTGCCTGGCGCGTGTCACCGGATATCGCGCTGGTACAGGCGGGGCCGGCGGTCATCGGGTTGCTGCTATTGTGGGTGCCGATGGGGAAGAAGCGGCGGTGATCCGCTACCCGTCATCGCGAAGCACTTTCGCGTTGATGACCGATCCGCCCGCACATCCTCTCTAGCCGAGCGACCGTTCCGGCAGCGCCGATATACCCAAGACGATAATTGCCGCAACCAAGGCTGCGATCGTCAGCGTCATTGCGGACCCAACATTGGCTACGGCGATGCCGACAAACCCCCAGGACACTGCAATGGCATAAGGCCATGATTTGAGCCGATGGGCGTTTAAGCCAGCGAAGGCGGTGGCGAGGCCAAGGGCGATCACCGCTGCGGCAAATTCTCCGACAAAGCCAAATCCGGCAAGCAACAGACCGATGGACACGAAGGATGCGGCTGAGAGCCAGCCGGCATAGAGGGCGACCGGCCATTTGGCGATCCACGCGGGGGTGGCATCTGCTATCTGGTATGATGCGAACAGCGCGGTGATCAGCATGATCCAGATCAGGATGGTCGCCCAGATCGGAGACACAAGCGCGACGGGGAGCCAGATTGCGCCGACCGCCAAAGACAGGGCCAGCGCCATGCGACCTTTATCCCATTGCGCATCCTTCCGGCATTTGACAGCGCCGAAAACAGCGTGCGCGACCAGCCAGAGGTAAATCGGGCCCCAGATGCTGAACGCCCAGCCAATGGGCTGAACAGGAGGATTGAGTTGCGGGACCGGATATCGATCCGGATCAATTCCGCCAAAGTCCGGCGAGAGAAAGGGCGCAATAGCAAAGGCCAGTGCTGTGACGAGAACAAGGATGGCTTTCATGGATTCCGCTTCCCGATATTGCTTGTGCCGATCCTATGATGTTAGAACGGATATCGCACTACGTGTCTTTAGACAGGTTCGCCTGGTCGATCATGGATAATTTTCACCATATTTGGACCTGGAACGACGGACTTGTTTGAACGGTATCGCCCTCGACCGGCTCCCGTTACATCAGGCAATATTGCGCAAAACCGGTTTTGCTAAACGGCTCATTCCTTTGTCCTTGCGCTTCATCTTGTAGAGCGCGCTGTCGGCGGCTTTGAGCAATTGCTCGGTGCCATTGCCGTCGAGCGTCTGGACGGCAATGCCGACGCTGGCCGATGGAGTCAGGATGTGACCGGCGATTTCTGCCGGTCGGGCGAAGCCGGAAAGATATGCCGTCGCTCTCGCCATTGCTTTTTCGTGACCGACCACATCGGGCATGAAGATCAAAAACTCATCGCCGCCCAGGCGGCCGACAATTTCATCTGCGGCCCGGCTTTGGTTCAACCGGCTGGCCACTTCGACCAGCAAATGATCGCCGACATCATGGCCCAGATTGTCATTCACCTGTTTGAAATGGTTGAGATCAATCAGGGCGACAGCGAAACCGCAGCCGTCACTGGCGAACGACTGTTCTGCCAGTTGAAGATGGTTCATCATCGCACGGCGGTTGGCGAGTCCGGTCAAGGGGTCGCTGTGCGCCTGTTTCCATATGGTATGGCGCATGATCAGGCCGGAAATGATCTGATTGTAGCTGTCGATGATGAACCGGATCATCAGCAGCGCGATCGTGATCATGCTCCATCCCATGATCATCTCGTCAAAACCACCAACCAATATCATGGTCACGGCGGACGGGATCACTCCGACCAACAAGACGGTGACCGCTGCCTTCTTGATGCAGGCCAGACAATGCGCGATGCAGGTTGATCCGAATACCAGCGACATTGGAATGAACATCTGATTTTCAAACTTGTCGCCGGCAATGACGAAGACCGACCAGATGCTTAAAAATGCAATGACGCCCACGGAAATGATAGAGAGATTCCGGAGCGTCTGTTGCGAGCAAGTCTTTGAATCCAGATCATTGGGTCGGCGTATCCAAACAATCATCCGCGCAAAGCAGCCAACCGCAAAAACTCCCATCCAGGCGTAATAGACTATCGCAACCCCTTCGTGGGCGGACAGGATCATCACCGCCAGCAGGTTGAAAATTGCTACCAGATAGATCATCGGCACATGGGTCAGCGCCCGTTGCAATTGCATTTCTTCAACCGACGGCCGGATCTCTTCGGGAATGTCGGGGGATCGCCAAGGTGCTTGCCGGACTGCCTGCCCATTTTTTCCAAATAGCGGCGTTAAAAACATGTCTTCATGTCATCCTGAAAAAGCGATCATCGATGATATTCTGACTAGGCAGCGGATGTGAAAATAGGGTTAAGAAAATATTTCCAACCTTCGTCCGAGTGGCAGTTGCGGGATGATGCAACAGCAATATTCCGGCTGGTCAGGATCAGCAGCAAGCTGCCAACGAAAGTCCCGGCGAAGGTTTCCACCTTCGCCGGGACTGTTGTTAACGTTGCCGGCACCGGCCGGAGCGAAGACATTCTGGTTTCCTAACCGGAGGTTAGAAGAGGCCCAATGCCGGTATCTGGCAGTCTATTGCCTAGAATTTCGCCGATGCCTGGATACCGTAGAAGCGTGGTTCGGCCGGGATGAATGTCGGATAGCCAAAGGCACCACCGGTGTTGCCGGCATCGAGCAGATAATCCTTGTTGGTCAGATTGCGGGCAAACACCGCCAGTTCGAACCGGTCTTCGGCGAAGCTGACACCGCCCTTGGCATTGACCAGCGTGACTGGACCTTGCGCGATGTTGGGGCGATTGGTGGTTTCGAAGAAGATCTTGCTGCGATAGGTGACGCTTGGTGTCAGGAACAGGCGCATGCCGTTGCCCAATGGGGCGTTGACCGTGAAGCCGGCGGCTGCCTGCCATTCGGGCTGCAGGCGGAAACGGTTGCCTGCATAGATGCCGTTTTCC